>JAOZUO010000010.1:54906-82952 GCA_029938605.1 Deltaproteobacteria bacterium
AAGACCCATAGGTGGCCGTTGGTCAGACGCGCGGTGACCTCGGCGCCGCGCCCCGTGTGGACGGTCCACTCGGCGCGTAGGTCCATGCCCGGCGTGAGAGGCGTGGGTTTTGTTCCGGGTTCGACGCTGTAGGTCACCTTCCCCCGTACGCTCAGGACTTTGCCCACGACGCCCTTGGTGGGGGCGGTCATCGCCGCCTTGGAGGTGGACTTGTCGCCACAGCCCGGGGTACTGGCGAGGCCGAAGATCAGGTGCGCCGCCAGGAGGGTCCGTCTGGTCGGCTGGAGAATCAATTGGTGCATGTTGATTACAGCAGCGCTAACAAAGCGCCAGTGCTCAAGCATACGGCGGAACCGGTTTCCGTCAAACCCCTGTTTTGGGGTAGGACCCGTCGGGGCCTTAGGGCCTTTTGGAGGCATCGGCCAGTCGTACAGCCTGATTGTGGTTCCACCGCGCCTGGTCCGAGAGCTCCTGCCGCATGAAGAACTGGGCCAGGTCCCGGTATCGTCGCTGCACCTTCAGGTTCAGACGCCACGCCAACTTGGCCATGCACAAAGGACACAGGTGCATCGGATTGGAGTCGTGTTCCGCCAGGCCGGTGCAGCCGCTCATTACGCAGGAGAAGGCTCGACAGTGGTTGATGCCCAGCATATGTCCGGTCTCGTGGGTGATCACCTTGAGCCCTCGGACCAGGGCCAGTCGTCGCGCCATGGGCGTGTTGACGAAGCCCCAGAAATGTGGGAACAGCCGCGCCAGGGACACCACCCCCACCCCCTTGTCGAGGTCAGCCATGCCGAAGACGAAGCCCCAGTCCTTGCTGGGATACAGGTCCTCGGCGGTGAGTCCCAGGTGCGCGATGGCGTCGTCGGGCAGGGTTTTTACCAGCCGGTCCAGGATGGGGGATGTCGGGTATTGCAGGTGTATGCGGGTACCGTCGCCGTTGACTCGGTGGGTGGCGGGCAGGTCCTGGGCGTCCTCCCAGCGGACGGGGCGGCGGAAGTAGAGCATCAGGTAGCGGGTGATGACGGGTACCTGTTGGCGCAGCCAGGCCGGCCACACGCCCACCGGGCGAATGACGATGACCTTTCGCTTTTCGTCGAAATGGCGCTTCTGGGCGGCAGCGTAGGTCGAGAACCCCTGGTGGCGTTCATTTCGTCCGGGGCCGTACCGCCAGCGCCCCGGGATGATGACATCCGCCCAGTCGAACCCGGCCTCCTCGATGTCGGCCAGGTCCAGCCGGGTCCACTTGCCGATGGCCTCCAGGTCCGCCACGAGCAGGTCTCCGGGGTCTGTCTTAGACTCCTTGTCGCCGATGGGAGCCGCCGCGCCCGATGCGCCCAGGTGGGAGGTGATCCGGTTGGTCTCTTCGTAGGGATGGGGCGCGGTGGGCCAGTAGGCCCAGAGCACCGAGATCGCCAAGATGGCTGCGGAACCCGAGGTCAGCCCCACCACTCGGATACCCAGGTCCTGTTCTTGGTTTGCGTTCACCAAAGACACCCCTTCTCTGAAATTGTATCACGTGCTGGCGCACGTCCCGCGTCGATTCTGTTGTCAGACAACTATCGCGACGTTCGGTTCCATTTATTTTTTCGACGTAGGGTTTTGGGGCCCTTTTCAGGGTTGGGGAGGGAGCCGGTGTCGCGCGGTGATGTCGAGGCCGATGGCATAGTAGACCATGGCGCTGCCCACGGTTACCGGTACCAGGTTCAGCAGCAGGATCTTGTCGCGCGTCTTTCCGTGGAAGGTCACCTCCTGGGGGGCGCCGTCTTTCTGCATCACCAGGTCCCGCCACAAACTGGTCAGCACCTCCGGCGGGCAGGTGTCGCGCAGGGAGAGCCCGACGAGCTCGGTCATGGGACGCTCCAGGAAGGCCGCCGCGGCGGCGTTGGCCTCCAGGAACCGACCGTGCCAGTCCAGCACGAAGATGGGATTCGGCGCGTCGTCAAAGAGGGTGCGTAGGTGCTGGTCCTGGTCCTTCAGATCGCGGCTCTGCTGGGTCACCACCCGCTGAGCTGCCACGGCCAGGGCCACGGCGCCCGAGCTCGCCACCAGCCGGTCCAGGTCACCGGCCCCGAAAGCCGCGCCGCCTTCTGATCGGCAGAGGTTGATCACGCCCAGCCCTTTGCCTTGAAAGGATATGGGCGCCGACAGCAACGGTCCGCTCAGGTAGGGCTCCAGCTCGGGGTGGTCTCCAATCTCCTCCGCCGCCACGTCCGCATATCTTCGGGGTTGGCCGCTGGCGGCCGTGAGCCCCGAGACGGACTGCCCCAGCGCCATCTGCTCGTCTCCACGCGGCCCCAAGTCCAGGTCTACGCCCGCCGCCGCCGCTAGGATCAACCCGTCTTTCTGTCGAAGCCAGATGGTACAGATGGCGCTGTCAAAGGACCGCACGCCCGTGTGCGCCACACGGTCCAATACCTCCGGCAAGGCCGCGTCCAAGAACACGTCCTCGGCCCAAGGTGTCTGCCTGACGCGGCTCGTCGGTCGTCGCTTGGATTCGGACATAAAGGTACCACCTCACATCGTGACTGCCTGCGTACGAGCAATGCCCACCCACCAATCGCGCCACAGTATCACAGAAGCAGAAAGCGCGGTTACCAGCTGGAGAGCTGGCCAAGAGCTGGAGCTCGGCCGGTTGGGGGCCGGACATCAGATGTTGGGGGGTGTTGAGAGACCGCTACCGCGCGGTGGCGGTAGCGGTGGGGAGGGGGAGGGGGAGGGAGTGCGGCGCTAGTAGAAGTCGCTCTCGGTGGGCGGCGTGCCCACCTCGGCGCCGACGATGGTGGCCACACCCTCGGTCCACGTGGGCTGGTTGATGACGTTGCCCACGGCGATCCAGGTCATCTCGATGTCACCGTTTTGGTAGAGCACCAGCTGGAACCGGTTGGGTACGGTGGCGGCGGTCGTGTTGAAGAGCAGGCCGTCCCAGGTGATGACCACGTAGGTCCCGTAGGAGTCGAAGGTCACCGTGCCCACGGCGGGATCCAGGTCCGTCCACAGGGGTCCGATGCGCGCGAACTGGTAGACATTCCAGCCGTTGGGGCCGGGCATGAAGCCGGACTCATTGATGAACGAGATGAGGCCGTTGTCGATGACGTAGAGGTCGTTGTGGGTCGTACCATCGAAGGGGAAGTCGAAGGGGAGGCCGATGTTCTGCCCAGCGTCGTTGTTGGTCAGAGACACGGCTATGGAGCTTGCCGCTGCCGTAGCACCGGGCTCGTAGATCCAGCCGGTCTGGTCGGTGGCGTCGAAGGTGTAGCCCTGGGTCGTGGCGTCCACGGTGAACGTGAGCTTCTGGCCCACCATGTCGAACTCCACGCCGCCGTCGCGCTCCCACAGCTCCCAGTAGCCCGTGCCGGGGAGGCAGTTGGCGTCGGAGTCGCAGTCGTCGTCGGCGCAGTCCACGGCGCCATCGAGATCATCGTCCTCTTCGTTGCCGCAGTCGGTCTCGGTGGAGCAGTCGCCCACGCCCCAGCACTCGGGGTCGTCGCAGTCGATGAGGCCGTCGCCGTCGTCGTCGTTGCCGTCGCTTTCACAATGCTCGTAGCCGGAGCCGGCGCAGGTGACCTCGACGTCGTAGGTGGACTCGTTGCCCTGGAAGCCGTCCACGACGATGTAGTAGGTCATGTCGGGATAGGCGGTGAAGTTGATCACTTCGTCCACGCCTACGCCCTCGCCGCCCCAGGCGAAGCAGCCCCGGCGGGGATCGCAGCCGCCCAGGACCTCTTTGATGATGTAGATGTCCAGGTCGCCGGTGTAGTTGCTGATGGTGACGGTGACTTCCTGGGCCGTGGTGACCGTGAAGGAGTAGGTGTACTCGGGGCCCCACTCGTTGGCGAAATACGCACCGGCCAGGCCGGTCTCGGAGTCGACGCACTCGGCGCCCTCGATGACGTCCGTGGAGCCCGTCTGTGTGTTGGACTCGCCCGTGAGGATGTCGCCGCAGACCAGGGCCGCGCTGGAGGGAGCGGTGCAGATCTCGCCCGTGCAGATGCCCAGGTCGATGCACTCGCCGTCCAGGCAGTCGATGGCGCCGTCGCCGTCGTCGTCGACGGAGTTGCCGCAGATCTCGCCGATGGGGCAGTTGGTCTCACCCACGCACTCGGGGTCCGCGCAGTCGACCTTGCCATCGAAGTCGTCGTCTTGGCTGTTGGAGCAGTCCTCCTCGGGGGTGATGCACCAGCCGAAGTTATCGGAGGTCGAATCGGTGTCGCAGTCGTTGGTGATGGCGCACTCGCTGTTGGTGGTACAGTTGGCCCACTGGCACCAGCCATTGCCGCTTCCGGCGTCTACGCAGAGCTGGCCGGGGCCGCAGTCCGGTGACGCGAGGTCGCAGGCCAGAACGCAGCGGTCTTCGGCGTCGGCGCCGGAGCCGAAGGTGAGGCAGATGCCGTCGGCGCCCGACAGGGGGCAGTTGCCGTTGGCGTCACAGCGCTCGTAGCAGTAGCCGCCCGCCTGGCCCCAGTGGCGATTCGGGTCGACCTCGGACAGGCAGATCCCGCCGTCGCAGTCCACGTCCGATTCGCAGGCGCCGCCGACTTCCATGACGGCGGCATTGTAGCAGTCCACGGTGTTGAAGGTGCAGTTCACGGTGCAGGCGATGTCGCCGCCCTCGAAGCCCTCGCTGGCGCAGGTCGCGCCGCCCAGCTCGAAGAGGTCGCAGTCCTCGTCGCCCTCGATGGTGCCGTTGCCGCAGACCGACGGGGCGCCGCAGCCGGTGGTGTTGAAGGTGCAGTTGTTCATGCACACGAGGGTGCCGGGATCCTCGCCCAGGGTGGTACAGGTCTCGCCGTTGAGATCGTCGCCGTCGCAGTCCTCTCCGGTCTCGGCGATGTCGTTGCCGCAGTCGTTGCTGCAGGTGGCCAGGTCAAAGGTGCACTGGTCGGTGCAGGCCAGGGTACCGGCGGCGTAGCCCAGGGAGGAGCAGGAGGCTCCGCCCAGCTCGACGCCGTCACAGTCCTCGGCCTCGGCGGTGTCGATGACGCCGTTTCCACAGGGGTCGGTGCTGTCGTCGTCGCTGCACGCAGCCGTGCCGATGACCAGACTAAGTCCAGCCGCCAAACCGATAAATTTAAGGGTACGTCGCATCAGTCAATCCTCCTCGCGGTTCTCAGGTCGGGTTGCCAAATCGTCGAAAAGCGCGCCGCGGTGCGCGTTTCTCGGTTTGTTCTGTGTCTTTGGTTGACGCTTCAGGGGCCCCATGAGAGCATACCGTCCCATGATTGGCAATACCCATTAGGGGCTCATGAGAAAATTGCTTACCACGCTATACTTTCTGGTGCCGACTCTGTGGATCTCCACGGGGGTGACCGCCGCCCCGGGCGGGGGAGGCGCGTCCTCTTCGGGGGGGCATGGGGCCGATCCCATGGCGGGGTATCACAAGATCTGGGAGGGTCGGCTGCCCGTGACGGGGAAGTCGATTTCGAGCCCGGCCCTGCGCTGGAAGTCCGCCGAGACCTACCGCGTGCAGGTGACCGGCGTGTTGGACACCCGCAAGCTCGGGGCTAAGTACGACGCGCAGTTCCGGTCCATCTCGGCGCGGGAGTTTCGGGTGCGACACGAGCACCTCCGGTTCGGCTCGTCGTCCTGGGTCGGCATGTATGCCCACCATCGGGAGCACCGGTACGTGTATCGGTTGGATCCTCAGGCTACCAAGCGTCCGGCGAACCTCCGTTTGAGCCTGGATGGGATCCCCTATCAGTTTCGGATCAGCCCCTCCCGCCTACAACGGGAATCAACGTCTACCTTGCGGGTTTCACTGTGGAAAAAAGGTGCCGCCTCCCACAGCCGTCGGGGGTTTCGGTGGGACTTCGCGGGGCTTGGGGCCGGGCTGGCCTCGGTGTTAGCTCTCATCGTCTGGTGGAGGCGTCGGCGAAAGGCTTAGCCGTTCGGATTGATTTTTCTGGGGAATGTCTGTAATAGAGGTAACTCCTTAGGACAGATGGAACGACTGCAGTCGGTGAGGCCCTACTGATGAAGAGAGCGGTGATCGCAATCGGGTGCCTGGTCCTGTTGGCCGGTGGGAGCCGGTCCACTTCGGCTCAGTCCCTGGAAGACATCGAGCTGAAGAAGGCGAAGGCCCAGCAACTCAAGAAGCAGCAGGAGTCCTTCTGGAAGGACTTCAAGTTTGGCTTCCTCGGCATCGTCGAGACGGCCACGGGCGTTAACGCCGACCGGCCGGAGGTGGCCACCCTTCTGTATTTCGCCCCCCAGATCAAATACAAGGTGCGTTACCGCCTGCAGCTCAACATGGGCTTTTTCGGCCGGTACCTGAACCGCTCCACCAACCCCTGGGACCTCACAGACTGGTCCCTGCAAGCCTCGGCCTTGAATTTCTGGAAGGACAAGAAAACCACCAAGATCGCCCTGTCGGCGAACCTGCGGTACTACCTGCCGCTCTCCATCGCGTCGCGGTTCAATGACCGCCACGGCGCGCTTCGGGGGGTGCTCAAGGCCACCCGGGCCGTGTGGAAGCTGTACTTTGGCTTCGAGTTCGGCGCCTACTACCACTTCGCCAGGTACAGCACCACCGACACGGCCATGCAGGACCCGTCGAGCGACATCGTCATGACCGAGGGGATGATCCTATCCAATACCCGTGTGACGCTGTCCCAGAGGCTCATCTTCGCCTACACGCCCTGGAAGCGGCTGACATTGAGCTTTCTGTGGACGTTTTACCAGCGGTGGGGCTACCAACCCACTGAGGCCTACGATGGGGTCGGCTCCACTCTCATCACCGACACGGTACGCAAGAACGACGTGGTGTATCACGCTTTCTCGGCTATCTTCGACGCGACCTTCAGCGTCTACAAGTGGTTCTACATCGCGCTGGGCTACTCCAGCTTCGCGCCGGTGCAAAAGGGCTACGCGAGCGGGGTGAGCTGGAACCCCTTTGACCCCTTATACGGACAGGTCTACCTCGACCTGATGATGATTTATTGATCAGCGACGATTGCTGAGCCTAGGCGGCCCGGGACATCCGGGCACATGGAAGGGCGTGCGTCGGGCACGCTCCGGAGGTGTTGGATGAGACGTTCAATGATGCGGACACTGGCCCTCGGCCTGGGGGTCGCCCTGATGGGTGGACTGGGAACGACCTGCGTTACCGAGCCGGCTCCCTTGGACAAGACCCAGGACGAGTCGGTGCACAAGTCGGTGTTCACCGGCGAGTGGTACTACCGGGTCACCGTCGTCGACAACGAGTACAACAACAACCTCACCTTCATCGGTGAGCAGTCCTGGAACATGGGCGGCGGCGGCGCCAAGCTGCGGTGGGAGATCACCCAGGACTACCTGAACGGCTACCTCCAGCCGCAGAAGTATCGCGACCAGAACGACGAGCTCGTCGACAACATGGTGGGCCCCGAGACCCTGGTGCTGGCCTTCCGCATCGAGCGGCACTTCGACATCAAGTACCTCCAAAACAACACCACCCGCGAGGATCTGAACGTCATCGTGGAGAACACCACGGACCGGGCCTGGAACGAGCGGGAGTACATCATCGTGGACTGGTCCAAGAACCTGGCCACGGACTGGTTTCAGCCCCTCGGTCTGGAAGCCGAGACGGGCCACGTTATCCGGGAGCCCGTGGCTACCTGGAAGAATGTCGAGTTCTTTGACGTCAACGATCAGAGGGTGAACACCAAGCGGTGGCGGCCCGGCACGGATCCCGACATCTACGTGCTCAACATCGACATCCAGGAGCAGGTGCACCAGCAGCTCCGCGCCTGGTGGCACATCTTCTATTACAACATCACCGGTCCCTCGAAGATGAAGACCCGTATCTCCCTGATGAAAAAGGACCCCGAGGGGCGGCCCAAGAGCCAGTTTCAGCCGCGCCAGTACCGCGATGAGTCCTTCCGGCGCTTCGGGTACTTCCGCACCGAGTACGAGGTCTACGACACGGACCGCGGCATTCTGGAGTCCCAGAAGCAGTACCTGGCGAACATCTGGGACGTGGGCTGCTACGACGATGAGGAGACGGGCGAGCAGTACTGTAAGAAGATCATCTACTACATGTCGCCCACCATGCCCACGAAGGAAGAGGATCCGGACCTGTACGAGTGGACCCTCGAGATCGTCAACTCGTGGAACGACGCGCTTCAGGAGGCCACGGGGCGCACGGACCAGATCTTCGAGCTGCGGGAGAACGAGCCCCTGCTCGACGAGGACGACGAGCCCATCTACGACGGCGATGGCAACATGCGCTACAAGTACGAGTTCGGCGACCTGCGCTACAGCTTCATGAACTACGTCGCCAAGCCCCAGAGCTACAGCCCCTTCGGCTACGGACCATCCACTCCCGATCCCGACACGGGGGAGCTCATCAACGGCTCGGCCAATATTTACGGTTTTGTGCTGGACCGCATCGTGACCCGCGCCATGGACTACTTCGACATGGTGGCCGGCAACTGCTCTTACGAAGACGTCATGGCGGGCTACTACTTCAACGAGGACACGGGCAACTGTGATGGCGGCAACCCGGGCATCGTCGCCAAGAACGGCTCCAAGCACCGGTTCCGCACCAACTTCATTACGCCGGCCCTGGCGACCTCCTACTGGTCCAAGGGGCGGATCAACCGGCCTTCCCAACGCATCGACCGTCAGTTCCACCAGGACATGCGTCCGGTGGCCAAGGAGATCCACATGATCCGGCAGCAGGAGAAGAAGCCGCTGGATCTGGGCAAGTTCTCCATCACGGCGGGGTCGGGGTACGAGCGCATGATGGTGCCGAACGCATCCTTTGGCTCCACCTTCCCCGGGGCTCGCACCACCGACGAGGTGATCGGAGGCTGGTCCATGGGCAACCGGCTGAGTGAGGGCGGTCTGTTCGGGGTCAAGTCCATGCTCGATAAGCGTCACAGCGGGCGCCACTGCATCATCGAGGAGGACCACTACGATTCCACCATTCTGGCCTTCATCGATGAGATGCAAAACGAGTCTCGCGACGAAGTGAAGCGGGAGCTGCGGCACTGGCTGTACTACACCACGCTCCTGCACGAGGTGGGTCACACCATGGGGCTGCGGCACAACTTCCGCGCCTCGGTGGACAAGGCCAACTTCCCCAACGAGTTCCACCTCGCCCACAACAAGTACTGGGAGGACGTGGAGGCGCTCCGTGAGACGTACCAGGAGGACATCGAGGCCGGTGACGCCTCGGCCTACAACGCCTATGTCAATGCCGTGAACAACATCGCCAGCCCTCAGTACCGCTGGGGCACCTCCTCCATCATGGATTACGGCGGGATCTTCGACCAGTGGCACCCGGGTCTGCCCTCCTACGATCGCGCGGCCATTTTGTACGCCTATGGCAACAAGATCGAGGTCCGAGAGGATCAGCAGTGGGTGGTGCGCGACTACGTCGAGGGTGACTTCGAAAAGGACGACCTGTTCGACTACTCCGCGGCCAGCGAGTCGGGCCGGGTGGTGCGCTACTACCAGAGCTGCTCGGACGAGCGGAGATGGGACGACTTCTTCTGCCAGATCTGGGATCGAGGCACCACGGCCACCGAGATCATGCGGAACTGGATCCGGGATCAGAATCGGCGGTACTTCTTTATCAACTTCAAGCGCGACCGGGTGAACTTCGGCAACTTCTACAGCTACTACATCCGCAAGTGGTTCTACGACTACATGATGTACGCCAAGGCCTTCACCCAGATCACGGTGAACAACATCTGGTACGAGGAGTTCTGGGACTCCTTGTGGGACGGCCTCGAAAAGATCAACGAAGGACCCGAGACCCGGGAGATGCTCCCCGGCTACCACCGCACCGGCGGCGAGGATCTACTGAGGGCGTCATTCACCTTCTACTACTACCTGATGCACGACGTGCTTCAGCGGCCGGACTATGGGCTCTACGAGCTGGCGCGCGACGACAAGGGCAAGCAGTACTGGGAGTCCACCGAGCCCCAGTACACCGGCGCCGACTCGATCACGGCCACGATCGATCCCGGGCCGGGGTGGGGTTGGAATGACAAATGGGATAGTCAGTACGACCATACGATTTACTACGACAAGCTCATTCGCATGGGCGTGGAGATCGACAAGATCGTGGCCTACGAGATCCTGTCCATCCCCGCTGTTTTCAACGACTACCTCTGGCACGAGAAGGCCAACGGCGCCACCTACTGGTCTGACCTGTTCAATAACGACGGGAGCCAGCTCTGGAAGGTTACGCGGTCGTTCATCACCGAGCAGTACAGCCACGACCAGAACCCCTGGTGCATGAACGAATCGGGCGACATCATGGCCATGCCCATCGACATGCTCGAGGGCGCCGCCGAGGCGGGGCTCATGGAGATCGACACTTTCTCGGGCACCACGCGCTGTTTGGACGGATACTTCCCGGTGCAGCCCGGCATGGATGACCTCTACGCCATCTATCCCATCTTCTTCGGGATCTCCGGGTCGCAGCACCCGTGGTACTACAACCACCTGTCGGACTACATGGACTCCCAGGTCAAGGGCGGCAACCACCGCTTTGACATCCCCTACACGGAGGGAACTCCGGAGTACGAGGCCAACGTGGCGGAGTTCTTAAACAGCTCGGGCACCAAGATCTACCAGGCGGTGAACACCCGCAACGGCCTGAGCGTGAGTTACCAGATGGTGAGCAAGGGGCAGAGGGTCTCCAACCGGATCCGCATGGCCCAGGACTGCGATAACGGCGTCAATCCATCGGACTATGAGGGTACGGTGGGCACCTTCGGCCGCGACTGCGCCGAGGTGGCGCTCTGCTACACGGGCGGGTCCACCCCGGACTACTGCGACGTGGAGGGCTGGGACAGCGGCTATACGCTGGATGCCGTCGCCTGGCGCATTCCGGACCGCGTGGAGGCCATGCTCATCATGATGCAGGACATGATCGACCTGGCTGGGCACTACGCCTGGCGGACTCCCGGGTATCTCGATCCGTGATCTTCAGTCCAATCTCAACTCAGAACTTTTCGTAACAGTTTTCGGAATATTGGTGTCATCCCGACCGAGCGGAGCGAGTGGAAGGATCTCTCGTGCGCAAGGAGGAGAGATTCCTCGACTTGCCTTTGGCTCGTTCGGAATGACAACCGTCGGCAAGCGGATCATCCACGACTTTGCGACCACCCTGGCCCACAGCCCACGGCGCGACGACGGAGCTCACCTTCGAGCCGTTGCAGTTCATGCGACGTCTCGCCCACCTTCGAGCACCACCATGACCCTCGGGGCTCAGAGCGGATCCTTCTCTCGAGGCCCGTGCCCACACTGTCATACGCTACGCTAAAAGGCAGACCAGCCCGGACCAGCCCGGCGATGGCACCGATCCGTCTCCAAGGCTTTGCCTCACCGCGTCCTTCTCACCACACACCCCCCACACATGCACCTTGACGTCGCCCGAGAGGACCGAGCAGACTTTCAAAGAACCCCAAAAGACCGGTGAATTGTCTTACGCGTCTCGTGGAAGACATTAACAATGGCCCCAGTATCAAGCTCGTGGGCCTGGCGCCCGGCGCCTACCGCGTGGCTCAGCAAGGGTTCATTGTGGGTAGCTACTACATTGGGGGGAGTGATAGTCACGGATCAGGTCGTACAATTGGTTGGAGGACCAGCATGTTCATTCGAATCTTTGTCTTGTGGCTCCTGGCGCTTGGTGCGGTGGGTGGCGGGTGTAAGGAGCGCGCGTCGTCTCCGCCCAGCAAATACCGGGGCGCGTCAGCCAATGCGAGCGCGTCTGCCGACGCCAGCGCTTCGGTGAACGCCAACGTCCCCGCGAAGCGCCGTGCGGCGTCGGCACCGGTGCCTACAGCGCCGAGCGCCTGGCTGAAGATCGTCGCGCACCGCTATCGAGATCGTATTCCGGAGCTGTGGCAGCCTCACCCCTGCCACCCGGACGTCGATTGGTTCGCCGAACGGGAGCTCTGGGAAGAGATCGGCCTGGCGAGCCTGCCCGAGGTGGGAGCCCACTGGGAGACCAACGCCGGAGTGATCCGGAGCAATGGCCGCGCCGTGGGGGTGGACCTCACCGGGCTCACCGAGGCCCAAGCGCTGGCGCTGGTCTCTGCGCAACGCAAGTCGTCCATCCGCTGGGTGCGATGGCGCAACGCCAAGACCCTGTGGCCGACGGTCCTGCGCGCTGTGGCCAAGGGAGCGGTCCACCCACACAAACAGGCCCCCGGCACCGCTGTGAAGGGCGGACTGTTTCTGGTCCTGCCGGACTTCGAGGGGACGCCCGCGACCCTGGCGACCCTGGCTGGGTTGACCGCCGCGGGCGCGCCACTGACGGGCCTGATGCTGTCGGCAGACCGGTTGTCGGCCGCGGCGCTTCAAGCGCTGAGCAAGATCCCGGGGTTGAAATCCCTGACGGTGGCCCGCGCCCAGCTGCACCGATTGGCCTGGCGGGAGTTCCGTCGTCTCGCGCATCTGGAGCACCTCACGCTGGAGTTTCTCCCCGTGTCCTCCGCCGGGTTCGCCCACATCGCGCGCATTCCCCGGCTGCGCCGGCTCACGATAAACGGCGACACCGTCGCCCCGACGTCGGTTATCGTCGCCACCCTGCAAAGCGCCGCCGTGGTCCAGCTCGTTGCCGCAAAGGGGCTTCGGGAGCTGAACCTGAGCGGGTTCGCCAAGACCGGTGACATCTCCACACCCATCAGCAAGCTGCGCGAGCTACGGGTATTGACCCTGGAGCGGGTGCAGTTCGGGGACGCGGCGCTGGCTCGCATCGCGACGCTGCCGCGCTTGCAGGCGTTGGCCATCGGCGCCGAGGATATGAGCGACCGGGGCGTGGCCCACCTCTCGAAGCGCCCGTCCCTGCGGTGCCTGGACCTGGACCTGGCACGGAACCCGCTGAGCAATGCGGCTGTGCGGCACATCACCGCGCTGCAACAGCTCGTCACCTTGCGACTGGGCTCGCGGAAGATTACCTCGGTGGCGCCGCTGGCCGGGAAGCTGCCCTTGCTGGAAGTGCTCCACCTGCGGTCCACAGGGATCGACGACGATGGCCTGCGCGCAATGTCCAGCTTCCCGCGGCTGCGCTACCTGAACCTGATGGGCACCGAAATCAGTGACGCCGGGCTCGTATGGCTCTCCAAGCTGGGCGGGCTCCGCGCGCTGCACTTGGCCAGCGATGGGGTGTACGGTCATGGCGCGAACCACCTGTCGGGGTTGTCGCAGCTGCGGGTGCTCACGCTTCCCATGGGGGCCACCCAGCTCGACCTGGCCCATCTGAGGGGGCTCACCGAGCTCCGGCAGCTCCAGGTGTACGTCCCGCTGACCACGAAGAACGCCCCCCACCTCTTTGCCCTGAAAAAACTGCAGCGGCTGATTCTGGACAAGGTGGCCCGGGGAAGTCTGGCGCAGCTGTCGTGGCTGGGGCAGCTGCGAACGCTGATCCTCCCGCGCACGGCGGGCGACGACGCCATGCGCCACGTGGGCCGTCTCCATCGGCTGCGCGAGCTGGATCTCACCAAGGCCCAGATCACCGATGTCGGTCTCCGGCGGCTCCGGGGACTGAAACGGCTGCGCTCGCTTACCCTCGATCAGACGGAGGTCGGCGATGTTGGCCTGGAGGTCCTCGCAGGCATGGTCGAGCTGCGCCACTTGTCGCTGAACGATACCCGGGTGACCGGGGCCAGCCTCCGATACGTCGCTGCACTGAAGCGGTTGCGTGTCCTCAAGCTGAGCCAGGCGCGGCTAAAACCCACCGACCTGCGCCACCTGGTCGGCCTGCCTGTGTTGACGCTGCTCCATGTGAACTGCACGCGCATCGGTGACCCGGGCCTACGCGTTCTGTCCCAGCTCCCGGCCGTGCGAAGCCTGAGCGTGGGCGGAAACGGCATCACCAACGGCGGCCTGCGGTTCCTCCGGAAGCTGAGCCACCTGCGGTCTCTGAACATTATGTACAACTACGGCATCAGCGACGTCGGCTTGCACCACCTGTCCGCCTGCAAAGCGCTCCGGGTGGTGACCCTTTCCTGTACCAAGGTCACTCGTCGGGGCCTCAAGCGGCTGCATCAAACACGCGTCCGCGCTCCCACGGGGCCAGGCTGCTTTGGCGGCCACGAGCAGGTGAGCTCCTTCTGCCAGTCCTGGCATACGATCAAAAAGAGGAGAAGTCCGTGGCGCTAGCCGGCGTGGTTGCGGGTTTGCGGGGTGCGGAGAGCTGGATGGGGCCATCCCTAGCCTACGCACTGCATAGCGTTGGTGCACGACCCGAATTGACAACGCACCGGTTCCCTTGGTTGTTCACCCTCACGCAGCAACCTTCACCGATTCCGGCATCCCCAGCTCGGTCATGCGATTGAGCACGGCAGTCTCAGTCTCAGTCTCAACTCAGAACTTTTCGTAACAGCTTGGCGAGGGACGCGGGCAGGTAGGGCTTTTGGATGAAGCCCGCGAGCTGTTCGTCCGCGTAACGATCTTCGAGCTCCTGCTCGCTATAGCCGCTCGACAGGATCACCCGTACCTCCGGGGTGATCTCTCTCAGGCGGTGCAGGCACTTCTTGCCGCCCATGTGGGGCATGGTCTGGTCCAGCATGACGCAGCAGAAGCGGTCCGGATCCTGCCCGAAGATCTCCAGCGCCTCCCGGCCGTCGTTCGCGGTCACCACCTCGTAGCCCAACCGCTGGAGCATCTGGCCGGCTACCAACCGAACGGTCTCCTCATCATCCACCAGCAGCACCGTGCCGCCGCCACCCACGACGGGGTTGTCGCTCGATGGCTCCCGGCGGCGCAGCTCCGTCGGCTCCGCCGCGGGGAAGAGCACCCGGATGGTGGTGCCGTGGTCCGGCACGCTCAGCACCTTGATGGCGCCTCGGTGGCCGCGCACGATGCCGAGCACCGCGGCCAGCCCCAGCCCCCGGCCACTGAATTTGGTGGTGAAGAAAGGCTCGAACATGCGGTCCAATGTGGAGGGCTTCATGCCATCCCCGGTGTCCGTCACTTCGAGGTAGGCGTAGGTTCCCTCGGGCAGGTCGTCGTCCAGGTAGGTGGACTCCAGATACGGGCGATCGCAGTGCATGGCACCGGTGGCGATGCGGATCGTCCCGCTCCGATTGTGGATGGCCTCCGACGCGTTGGTGATCAGGTTCATGATGATCTGCCGGAGCTGAGTGACATCGGCCTCCACAGGCGGCGTCATGGGTGAGAAGTCCGTTCGTTGGACCACGTTCTTGGAGATGGACACCTCCAGCAGGTTCATCATGCCGTCGATCACCTCCGGTAGCTCCACCACCTCAATGATGAAGCGCCCTCGCCCGGAGTAGGCCAACATCTGGCTTGTAAGCTCCTTGGCCCGCAGGGCCGCGGCCTCGATGCCGGAGATGGATTCCCGCGCCGGTGACCCGATGGGCACGTCCATGAGCGCCAGCCCGGCGTTGCCGAGAATGCCCATGAGCAGGTTGTTGAAGTCGTGAGCGATGCCACCAGCCAGCACTCCGAGGCTCTCCAGCTTCTGGGACTGCTGCATCTGCGCTTCGAGATGTACGCGCCGGTCTTCGGCCTCTTTACGTTCGGTGATGTCCGGGAAGGCCACGAAGCTCGCGATGACCTCCCCCCGGGCGTCTCGGATGGGCACGCCGTCGACGCTGGTCCAGCGCTTGGTGCCGTCCTTTCGCTGGATCTTCATCTCCACGTTGCGGCTGGCCTTTCCAAGCAGAGCCCGGGAGATGGGGAGCTCATCGATGGGGATCTCCTGATCGCGTGAGTCCAGGTGCTGCCAGGACAGAGGAGTGAGCAGTAGGTTCAGTCCCGGTCGCCAGGCCGGCTCGTCCGTGACACCCAGCAGCTCCCGACAGGAGTCGTTGATGATCTCCAGGGTGGCGTCGGGCGCCGCCACGACCATGGGGATGGGGGACTGGGCGATGACCGCGTCGATGAGCACCTGAAGGCGGTTGACGCGCTCTTCGGCTTCCCGTCGCTCGGTGACGTCTCGGCAGAAGGCCAGCACTCGCCCCCTCTCCAGCAGTACGGCTCTCATGGAGAGCCAGACGATCCCGCCGTCTCTGCGCACGATGGGGTACTCGCCCTGGCCCGTACCCGTCTCGCGCACGGAGTTGAGCTGTTGCATTCCGCTGGGAAGCTGATCCTCGCTCGGGGACAGGTCGGCCATGGTCATGGTGCACAGCTCCGCGTCCCGGTACCCGGTCATATGGCAGGCAGCGGGGTTCACGTCTACGAAACGGCCGGTCTTGTTGGCCACGAAGATGGCCTCGGGGGCGTTGTCTACGTAGACCCGAAACCGTTGCTCCGCCTTGCGCAGGGCGGCCTCGGCGGTGACCCGGGCGACGTCCGCACCCTCGAGCTTCGCCACCCGCTGTCGCAGTTGGGCGAGCTCAGCCATGAGCTCTTCGCGGCTTGGGCGACCATTCCCGGCCATCAGTCCTCCTCACAGTGGTGATGCGATCCCATCCGGACTATACGTGTTTTTTGAGCAGAATGGCAGGTCCACCTTGGATGGTTGGCGGGTGGGTGCCGAGTGCTTTGGTTCCTGGGCCCATTCACGGTCGTGCATTTCGGGAAACCGGGATCGGTTTCCCGTGTCTAGTAGTCCCCGAAGAGCTCGCTGAGGGTCACGTCGAGGGCGCCGGCGACTTTGTACAGGGTGGCCATGGAGGCGGAGCTTTCGGCTCGCTCGATCTGCGACAGCAGGCTCACCGAGAGGTGGGTCCGGCGGGCCATCTGCGCCAACGTGTACTTTTTGCCGTGACGAAGGCGCCGGATGTTGCGACCGATGGCGAGGAGCATCTCTTCCTCGCGGCTTCGCACCATCCCTTTTTTTCGGATGACGCGGTCTAACGTCTCTCGAAGCTCAGTGGTCGAAACCGGCTTGGTGATGTAGGCGCTGACCTCTAATGCGATGGACTCGGTGGCCGAATCCACCGATGGCTTTCCGGTGAGCACGATGACGGCGATGTCACTGTCGATGTTTCGTATCTGGTCCAGCAGCTCTATGCCCGACAACTTGGGCATGATGAGATCCAGAATGACCACATGATACTCGGCCTCTCTGAGCTCATCAAGAGCCTGGGTGGGATCGATGAGGGTGTGGACCTGGTAGCCCTCTGAGTCCAGAAATGCCTGGAGGAACTCACACACCTCCAGATCATCATCCACGACGAGTATGTTCAGTTGCTTCATCGTGTTCCCTCCATATACCCCTGGCTGTTCCTGTGCAATCGCTGGAAATAACGCCGTTGCTGTGGAACTTTATCAATGATAATCAAGGCCCTCCATTTATAGTGTCGTGAATTACATAGTAACTTATGTGGGTTGGGTTATCAAATGGCTTATGATCGATAACGGTACAACAGCGGAGCTCAAAGTTGGGTGCGGATGTGGTCGGCGAGACCGGCGATAAAGTCGGGGTGGTCGCCGATGGCGGGGATCCGGTGGTAGCGGGTGATGCCGGCGGCCCAAGCCCTGGCGCGCAGCTCCAAGTCGAGATCGTAACGGGTCTCGAGGTGCTCGCATACGAACGTGAGCGGTACGACCACCAGTCCTCGAACGCCCGAGCGGGCCATGCGGTCTACCTGGTCTTCTACTTGGGGGCCCACCCATCGGACGGGGCCGATGCGGCTCTGGAAGCCCAGGTGTACCGGACAGTGGACTCGGGCCGCTTCGCGTACGGCGGCGGCCGTCTCCCGTACGTGGTCCACGTAGGGGTCCCCCGCCGCGATATTGCGCTCGGGGAGGCCGTGGGCCGTGAGCAGCACGGCGGTCCGGTCGGCGAGGCCGTCTTCGGCGAGGTGCGTCACCTGGTGTCGGAGGGCCGCGGCCAGGGGCTCGATCAGGCCGGGAAGCCGCGGGTAGGGAGGAATCTCCCGGGTGTGTAGCCCGTGATGGGCGGCCACCCGGCGAAGTGCACGCAGCCCCGCCCCCGTAGTGGTGTCGGAGCGTTGGGGAAACAGGGGCAGCGCCGCCAGTCGTCGCACCCCGCGTTCTTGCATCCAGGAGACCGCGTCTTCGGCGTCGGGCCGGGTGTAGGTCATGGCCAGGGTCACCGGAAGCCCATGGGGCTCGAGGGCGTCGGCCAGGGCCGCGACCTGTTTGCGTGTCTCGGAAAGCAGCGGGGACCCGCCCACGAGTCCGTAGCGTTGCTTGGCGTGGCCCGCGCGCCGCCGGGCCAGGAGGCGCGCCAGGGGGCGGCGCAGCGGCCCCAGGGGGATGGTGAGAATGGCCGGATCGGCGAAGAGCGCCTCCAGGAACGGCTCCACGTCCTCGGGGTTGGCGGGGCTGCCCATGGTGAGGGCCACCACCCCCCAGTCGGCGGGTTTGGTGTTGTCGACGGGTTTGCTCACTTCGCCAGCTCGACAACGGCGTCCACGAAGGCGGCGACGCCTTCGATGGGGGTGGTGGGAAGCACGCCGTGTCCGAGGTTGAAGATGTGACCTGGGGCGCCATCCAGGGAGTCGTGGATGGCCCGGACGCGTTCCCGGATGATGGCGGTGGGGCCGGAGAGCACCAGCGGGTCCAGGTTGCCCTGAAGGGCCAACTTCCCGCCTGTGCGTCGCCGGGCCTCGGCGAGATCCAGCCGCCAGTCTATGCCCAGGGCCGTGGCGCCACTGTCGGCGGCGGCCTCCAGGTGGGCGGCGATTCCGTTCATGAAGTAGATGATCGGCACGCCCAGATCTGCGAGCTGGGCGGTGACTCGGCGGGCCGGTTTCAGCGCCAACCGCTCGAAGTCCGTAGGCGACAGGTCTCCGGCCCAGGTGTCAAATATCTGCACCGCGTCGGCGCCGGCCTCGATCTGTAGTTTCAGGAAGCGGGCCACGCCGTCGGCCAGCCGTTCGAGGAGCTCGTCCATGAGCTCTGGATCGCCCAGGGCGAGCCGCTTGGTCTGCTCCTGGTGTCGGGAGCCGCCGCCTTCCACCATATAGGTGGCGAGGGTGTAGGGCGCTCCGGCGAAGCCCAGCAGTGCCCGGTCCTCGCCCATGGTCTGGCGCATGAGCCGTAGGGCATCGCCCACGTAGGCCAGGTCCTTCTCAGGCTCGCACTCCTTGAGCCGCTCGAGATCCGAAGCCTGGCGGATGGTTGGCGTCAGTCGAGGGCCTCCCTTGGGATAGGTGACCTGTTGTCCCATGGCCTCGGGTACCACCAGGATATCGGAGAAGATAATGGCCGCGTCCAGGTTAAAGCGGCGCAGGGGCTGCATGGTCACCTCGGTGACGAGCTCCGGGCTGCGGCACACCTCCAGGAAGTCATGCTTGGCGCGCACCTCCATGTACTCCGGGAGATAGCGCCCGGCCTGTCGCATGACCCACACCGGCGGGCGATCCACGGGTTGACGGTTACAGGCGGCGAGGAATCGTTCACGTCCGTTCATGGCGTGCTCCGTGTCATGTGATCCGGGGGTTGTCCAGCAACTCCCGAATGCGGGCGTGCCGATCGGTGGTGGTCTGGTCGGCGAGGTCCTCTTGTCGAACCAGGCGGCCGCGCCGAAGTAGCACGAGCTGCTCGGCGAGCTGGGCCGCGGTGGATAGCTGATGGGTGACGACGACCACGATGCGGTCTGATGCGACCTGGGTGACGATATCCAGCAGGGCGCGCCGTCCCTCGCGGTCCAGGCCGGAGGTGGCCTCGTCTAGCAGCAGGAGCTCGGGCTGGGTCACCAGCGCCCGGGCCGCGGCTAGCCGGGCCTGCATTCCCCGGGAGAAGGCCGCGGCGGGTTTTGGGGAGCGTGGGTCCAGGCCGAGCTCCTCGAGGATGTTCCCCGCCTCCCGGGCGGCGTCCCTCACGCCGCCGATGCGGGCGAAGAAGGTCACGTTCTCCAGGGCGCTGAGCTCCGGGTAGACCATGGGCGTGTGAGATACGTACCCCAGGCGGCTCCGCAGGGGCTGGCCCACAAGTTTTTTTCCGGCGGCGGTTTCGTAGCGGATCGTGCCCTCGTCCGGTGGGAGCTCGGTGCTGATGATACTCAGCAGCGTGGATTTCCCAGCGCCGTTTTCGCCCATGATCACGCAGACACGTCCCCGCGTGAGCGTGAGGTCCACCCGCACCAGAGCTGCATGGCGTGCGAACCGCTTGGAGACTCTGTCCAGCACCACCTGCACGAGGGGATCGCCGGCGCTCGTGCGTTGGGCACCCATGGCAAAGTTGATATCAGGGACAAGCCTCCCTGTCCAACGGGCCTCTTGTCCAACGGGCCTCTTGTCCAACGGGCCTCTTGTCCAACGGGCCCCTTGCCCCGGCGGGCGGGGCCGGTCTATCCTCGGCCCTTCGCTTCGGCGGCGCGGCTTCGGCGTCGGGAGGAATCATGCAGGCTAGCAATAAGCGGTTGTATCTGGTTGACGGCAGCTCCTTTATTCATCGGGCCTATCACGCCATTCGTGTGCTCACCAACAGGGCGGGGGTGCCCACCAACGCGGTGTATGGCTACACGTCCATGCTGCTCAAGTTGCTCCGTGCTCAGAAGCCCACGCACCTGGCGGTGGCTTTCGACGGGCCGGCGCGTACTTTCCGCCATGAGATCTACGCCGAGTACAAAGCCAACCGGCCCCCGGCGCCCGAGGATCTGGTGCCGCAGTTTGCTCTGTGTCGGCAGGTCACCGAGACCCTTGCGATCCCGGCGCTGGATGTGCCCGGGGTCGAGGCCGACGACATCATCGCTACCCTGGCGCGCCAGGGAGAGGCCGGCGGCTACGAGGTGACCATCGTCAGCTCGGACAAGGACCTCATGCAGCTCGTGGGGCCGCTGGTGGTGCTGTACGACTCCATGAAGGAAAAGATCTTTGACGCCGCGGCGGTGGAGGAGAAGTTCGGCGTGGGCCCGGGGCAACTGAGGGACCTGTTGGCGCTCATGGGCGACAGCTCGGACAACATCCCCGGGGTGACGGGCATCGGGCCCAAGAGCGCGGCGACCCTACTGAAGCAGCACGGGGATCTGGAGGGAGTGCTGGCGGCGGCGCCGTCCATCAAGGGCAAGCGCGGTCAGACCCTGGTGGACCAGGCGGACCTGGCGCGGCTCTCGGGGCGGCTGGTGGATCTGGACGAGGGGGTGGAGTTGGGCCTGGGCGTAGAGGATCTGGCGCGGCGGCCCTTGACGTTGGCCCCCGTGGCGGAGCTCTTCGGGGAGCTGGACTTCCATCGTATGCTGGACCAGGTGCGGCTTTTGGCCGTGGAGGACGGCCCGGGTGAGGGCGGACCAGCGGAGGACGTCGGCGAAGGGGCGGGCGAGGGGCATGGGGCGGGGCTCGACCGCGATCGCTATGAGACCATCACCGACCTGGATCGGTTGGACGAGGTGCTGGCCCTGGCGGTGGAGCGTGGCGTTCTGGCCATCGACCTGGAGACCACGAGCCTGAACACCTTCGAGGCCGAGATCGTCGGCTATGCCCTGTGTTGGGGGGAGGGAGAGGCCGGATATGTGCCCGTGGCTCACCGCGGGTTGGGATTGGATCCCCAGCTCGATCCGGGCGAGGTGCTGGCCCGGCTGCGGCCTGTGCTCGAAGGCGAGACCCCCAGGCTGCACATGCAGAACCACAAGTACGAATACGCCATCTTCCATCGGCACGGCGTCACCCTGCGCGGTGTGGGCTGCGATCCCATGATCGCGTCCTATCTGATCGACCCCTCGGCCAGCGGTCACGGCCTGGACGCCCTGGCCCTGCGCGAACTCGACCACCGGATGATCCCCTTCAAGGAGGTCTGTGGTACGGGCAAGTCCGCCCGGGGCTTCGACGAGGTGGAGATCCCCGTGGCCACGCGCTACGCCGCCGAGGACGCGGACGCCACCTTCCGGTTGGCCCAGGTGCTCGAGCCCCGTCTGGACAACGAGGATCTGCGGCGGCTCATGTGGGAGGTGGAGGTGCCCCTGGCGCGGGTGCTCTCGCTCATGGAGCTGGCGGGCATCGGGCTGGATCTGGAGCGGCTGGAGCGGCTCTCCGAGCAGATGAACGGGCGCCTCGTCCAGTTGGAGCACGACGTGCAAGAGCTGGGCGGCCTGACCGTGAACATCAACTCCCCCAAGCAGCTCCAGACGCTGCTCTTCGATCATCTGGGGCTCAAACCCATCCGAAAGACCAAGACCGGATACTCCACTGACGCCGAGGTGCTCGAGCAGCTCGCCGAGGTGCATCCGGTGGCCGCGCGGATCCACGAGTACCGGCAGATCCAGAAGCTCAAGGGGACCTATGTGGATGCCCTGCCGCGTCTCGCCGATGCCGACGGGCGGATCCATACCTCCTATAACCAGGCCGTGGCGGCCACCGGTCGGCTCTCCTCTTCGGATCCGAACCTCCAGAACATCCCGATTCGTTCAGAGCTCGGCCGGGAGATCCGTCGGGCCTTCGTGGCCGCCGAGGGGTGCGTGCTGGTGGCGGCGGACTACTCGCAGATCGAGCTGCGGGTGCTGGCGCATCTGAGCGGGGATGCCTCGTTGTCGGAGTCCTTCCGGCGCGACGAGGACATCCACTCCCGCACGGCAGCCGAGGTGTTCGGCGTCTTCCCCGAGACGGTGGATCGCGAGCAGCGCCGGGTGGCCAAGGCGGTGAACTTCGGCGTCATTTACGGACAGAGCGCCTTTGGGCTGGCCCGGCAGCTCAAGATCAGTCGCACCGTAGCTCAGAGCTACATCGACAGCTACTTCGCCCGGTATGAGGGGGTGGCGCGATACATGGAGCAGATCATCGAGGAGGCCGGCACCAGGGGCTTTGTCACCACCCTGCTCGGCCGCCGTCGCCCCCTACCGGATCTGAACAGCCGCAATCCCAACCACCGCAATGGCGCCGAGCGTATGGCCCGAAACACCCCCATCCAAGGAAGCGCCGCCGACATCATCAAGCTCGCCATGCTCCGGTGCCAGGCGCGGCTGGAGCGGGACTTCGGAGACGTGCGAATGCTGCTCACGGTCCACGATGAGCTGGTCTTCGAGGCGCCCGAGGCGCAAGCGGACGGTGTGGCCAAGGCCATGACCGAGGAGATGGAGCATGCCTGGCCCCTGGACGTGCCCCTGAAGGTGGACGTCGGCGTGGGGGCCGATTGGGTGGAAGCGCACTAGCGCCGATTGGGTGGAGGCGCACTAGCGCCGATTGGGTGGAGGCGCACTAGCGCCGGCTGGTTAGCTGGTTACTTACAGGTTGACCAGACGTACGGAACGTGGCCCTATTGTTCCGCTGTTACACAGTGACAAACCTTTGGGATTTTCCCAAGTTTAAGGAGGCTCCATGACGCGGCTCGTTAAACCCATAGTGCTTCTCCTCGCCCTCTCTGTCGGAGGCTTCGCGGTCGGTTGCGGCACTTCCCGCAAATCGAAGATGAAGCAGCTCAAAAAGTACGACAAGAAGTCGGGCAAGATTGTTGCGAAGGCTTTCTCGTCCTACGCCAAGCTGGGCTGGTGGATCACCAGCTATCGGAAGAAAGACCACCCCAAGTACGACAAAAAGATCGGCGCCCGCTTGGAGGATTTCAAGAAGAACATCGCGAAGCTCAAGGGCGTCAAGGCCCCCAACAAACAGATCAAGAAGATGAAGAAGAACGATCTCAAGATGCTCCACGCGATCAAGGACATCTTCAAGGAGATCAAGGGGCAGCTCAAGGCGGGCAAGGCTCCGCACCGCAACGCGGCCATCAACGCCCTGGAGCGGGAGTACAAGCTCCGGAACCGGAAGTACTCCGAGCTTCGTCACGACTACTACAGGAAGTATGGCAAGAAGAAGCGCAAGAAGGGCAAGTGGAAGAAGAAGAGGAAAAAACACAAGAAGTGGTAGGTTCTACACCGCCCTTCTGACTGCTTTCCAGCTCCCTTCTGACTGCTTTCCAGCTCCCTTCTGACTGCTCTCCAGCTCCCTTGGGGCTACTTTGGGTCCCCGTTTTCAGGTGCGGAATTCTTGCCGCGCGGCACGATCACCAACCAATGGAACCAGAGCGGGTGGTGCTCCTTGTACCACCGGAGCACCGTCTCCAGGAGCGTCTGGTCTTGTAGAGCGATGACCTCCGGGGGGATCCGCCCGAAGTGGATCTCGATGGTCTGATTTTCGCGATACTCCAAGGCATCCGAGCACAGGGTCTGGAGTTCGTTTCGGATCCGACCCGAATCGGAGATCTTCACCGGGCGTCGGTGGAAGTCCTCTCCATAGATGAAGCGGGTCAGCAGCGGGTTGAAGACGAGCCGGCTGACATCGGGCTGCTCCATGAGTCGCAGGGTGAAGGTGATGCGCTTGTCACCCCGGGGGGTGGTCAACCGCACGGTGGACTGGTAGGTGGTATCCTCCACATGCTCGATGCCCGGTAGGCCGGAATAGGGATCGGGGCACATGTAGCCTGAAATGGCCAACACGTCCCACCGCTTTTCCGGGAAGAAGTCGTCGGCCCTGAGCACACGATTTGAGTGGGGTAGCCCGGCATCCAGGTGCTGCCGGATCATCATCTTGTACTCCTCCACCATGTCGTGATCCACCTCCAGACCCATCACCATCTCGAGACGCCGGGCGAAGTCCGGGGCGTAGGTGTCCAGTCGCATGACCTCCTGCTCCAGGTCCATGGGCAGGGAGAACGTGGAGGTGAACACCACGACGGATCCGTCCACACCCAGGAGCGGGGCGACGGTGAGGGCCTGGATCGCTTCGGCGGAGGCCGCGTATCCGTCCACGATGAACATGTGGATCTCGCGGTCTTCGCCGAAACAGGTCCCCACATGGTAGACGGGGGCGTAGGTGCCGGACTCGGTGAAGGTCTCCATACCCGAGGGGAGGATCCAGTCATCGTCCACGAGGGTTACGCCGAGGTCACCCCACTCGCTCCAGAGCTTGCCCAGGCGACCGATGCGGTTCTTGCCGCGGAGGGTCCAGACGCGGATGTTCTGGCGCTTGATCTCGGGATAGGTGGCCTCGATGGCCTCGACGAGCTTCACCCGGGGCGTACAGAAGTCCAGCATCACCGACTGGTCGGCCGCGGTAGCTGCGACCTCCTTGGGTATGAAGAGGGTGCCCATGTAGCCCTCGTAGGGGCGCGCGATCTGTACCGGCTGGTTGAACAGGTGCATCACGGTCATGGGACCTGTGGGCTCGCCGAGGGCGAACCGTGTGGTGTTCTCCAGGGTATCGATGGCCGCCCCCCAGATGGTGATGTTCGAGTCTTTCACCTCCTGCCAGAACTCGGCCCAGCCGTAGGCGTCCTCATTGAGCAGGCGAGTCACTCGCTTGTCCAACCATCCGGCCACCTGGGGTCGCGCGTACACCCGGCCGAAGCCGAGCTGCGGGTTGGAGCCCATCTCCTGGGTTTCGCCGGACTTGGGCATGAGCCCTTCCCCCATGGACACCATGATGGCGTGGTTCTCAGGAAGGAACCTCGAGGCGAACCAGAGGCTCTCGCTCATGGCGTAAGCCGAGATGGCGTCGGCGTCTTTCTTCACGCGGTTCAGGTCCTGCTTGTCTCGGCCCACGCCCTCGCCGAACCGGCCGAAGAGCTGGGTGCCCAGGGACGTGACCGCGGCCGTCATGGCCATGAGCCGCTCCATGCGGCCGTCCAGAAAGGAGAGCTGACGGGTGAACTCCTCGCTGGGCTCACCTCCGAGCCACTCCACCTCCACGTCCTCCAGCCACAGGCGGAGCCGGCTCAGGATGGGCTGTGTGTCAAAAGCCCACTGTGCAATCAGATCTCGTTTTCGGGTTTTGCGTACGGCAGGTTTCATCGCTCCCGACCTCGTCTCTATACCCTTAGGACTCAAGCATAGAAGAACTGGGCCCGACCTACAATAGACAAGAAGAGAATCAGCGCGGGCAAGCTATGCTAATTCTATGGTTTTACAGGTGAAAACACGTTTTAGTTGGGGAGGGTCAGGAGGGTCGCCTTTCGGCGTTTTTTGTGGGGTCTTCGGCGCCGGGGGGGGGACGATCGTCGTCGGTGACGCCTAAGCCGGATCCGGATACGTGCATCGGCGGAGGGCACTAACAGCAGCTCGGTGAGGCGATAGCCGGGGGCACTCACGCGGAGCTTTGTTGTCTCCGCGGACCGAGGCGTGGTCAGGCGCAGGGTTGTGCCGTGGTAGGCGCGGCCCGCCAGTACGATCTTGGCCTTGGCGGCTCGTGGCGTAACCTCGACGGTCACGGTCACGGTGGATGGGCGCTGGGGTGTGGGGGGGGCAGGGACACGTTGGCGGATCCGGGAGCCTCGCTCATTGGAACCCCGGGCCAAAGAGGTGCCGGAAGTCTGACCGGGCAGGTGCGAGGGTGCCGACAACGCTCGGGGGGCGGCAGTCGGAGCATTTGCCTTGTGCTCCCTTTGCCGGTCGCCGGGCCAGAGCAGAAGCACTGCTGCCATCAGGACGGCCACGCCCAGCCCGGACACAAGCACTGCCAGCCGTTGTCGTCGCCTTCGCCTTCGGATGGGATCATACTTTTCGATCAGGTACCGCGGCAGCAGCAGGGAGCTCGACGTCTCCTCCACACGCATTCCCTCCAGGGGCGCGGCGTCGGAGGTGGACAGCGCGATACGGATCTGCTGGTCCTTCAGCTTGCGTCGGTCATAGAACAGGTCCTTCATCAGGTCCGCCACACGCTGCCGGCCCACAATCTGGTTCTCCTTAATGAGTAACTCCTCCAAGGCGTCTGAGAGGTCCTCCGCCGTGTCAAAGCGATCTTCGGGGCGTCGGGCGAGGGCCTTGCGAAGGATGGTGTCCAGCTCACCCGGCAGGTCCGGGTTGCGCTGCAGAGCGTCGGGGATTAGGGCCTGGCGTACCTTGAGCAGGGTCTCTGCGTCGGTCTGTCCACGGAAGAGGCGGCTCACTGTCACCGACTCGTAGAGCAGCACGCCCAGGGCGAAGACGTCTGAACGGTGATCCACCTGGCGCCCGTCTGTCTGTTCCGGAGACATGTACCCCACTTTTCCCTTCAGGGTGCCCGTGGCGGTGGTGTGAAGCCTCTGGGCAGCGTAGGCGATGCCGAAGTCCACCACCTTCACATGGCCGTCGTAGCTGATCAGGATGTTTTGGGGGGAGACGTCCCGGTGCACCACATGGAGAGGGTCTCCCGTTGGAGTGCGTAGGGTGTGCGCTGCGTGCAGTCCGGCGGCCGAGTTGGCTACGATGCGCGCCGCAGCGGGCCAGGGGAATCGGTTGGGGTGTCGGGTCGCGGCCTTGAGGATATCGGTCAGGTTCTGGCCGTGTACGTACTCCATGGCGATGAAGTAGGAGTCGTCGATCTGGCCCATGTCAAAGAGCGTGGCCACGTTGGGGTGGTGAATCAGCGCCGCGATGCGGGCTTCGTCCTGGAACATGTTCACGAAGTCCACCTCATGGGAAAGGTGGTCGTGGATGCGCTTGATGGCCAGCAGCTTCTCGAACTTCTGGGGTCCCTGAATGCGGGCGAGGAAGAGGGTCGCCATGCCGCCCCGGCCCATCTCGATGAGTAGCTCGAAGCGGCCAAAGAGGCGCTTGCTCACCAGGCGGCTCTCCATGGCAGGCTCCGCGCAGCGATTCGCCGTGGCCTTTCGGGCGTCGGTGAGGTCAGCGGGTTCGAGCGAATCGTCAGTGTCCTTCAGGGACGTCACAAGGCTGAGCTGAGGAACAGAGGACCTGGACATCGTCACCTCCCCCGTCTGTGGTGGGAGCGAGATGCATCTTTGGCTTTTTGGGGCGAATCAAGGACCATTGTATCGTGCCTTTCTGAAGAACACTGTCAAACAGTGATATGGTATCCAAAATCATATCACGTGGGTGATACGGTGGGAAGCACAAATGATCAAGCAGCGCCGCAAAACCGTGCAAAACCTGGATTGTGTGGAGATGTCCGAGACTTTGCGATGGGGAGAGTAATGGTCCATACGAATCATAACAATGAGCTGTCAACTGTGTGTTGAATCGCATTTCTGAGCAATAAAGACTGCGAGTGCAACCGGACTTACGATTGACATCAAAAAGCTCGTAAGTGTGATCTGTCTCACGCTTTGCAGTTCAGCGCTCCCGTATGTAGTCGGCCGTACGGTTCTCCTCAGGGAGTGAGAGCATAACTGTAGGCTGGGAAACCTTCTGCAGCGGGTAAGCCCAAGACCGTAATGCGCCTGACGTTCCGGCAGGATCGGGGACAGGGCGATCGAGTTCTACCTCTTGGCTCCATGCGTCCCGCTCCTCTTCATTTTTG
>JAOZUO010000069.1:0-25817 GCA_029938605.1 Deltaproteobacteria bacterium
GCGCGCGCCGACCGCTGCTGCCTCTTGGGGGGCCCAGCAGCCGGCGCACGTGACGTAGTTCCCGGAGCGCTGTCAGACCATGGCCATTAATGCGGTCATCACCACTGTCTGTAGCGGATAGCGCAATCCTTAACCCCGCCGGAAATCGGGCAACGCCGCGATCGCGTCGCGGAAAAATAATAGTGCCAGCTCTTCCTTTTCTCGCTCGATTTTCTGGGCTTGAGTCATTCTGGCCATGGCGTCCTCTTGCAGATGCATCGCTGCGTTGATCGCCATTGGATCAGCTCTCCTGGCCGTTTCCAAGCCCGGACATTGTCATCGTTACAAGTGGGTCAGATGATCCAGGTATTGCCTCCAAGGCATCGACCAGAGCCAGTGGGCGCCGCGAATCACCAGGGCAGCAGCAGCGTCCATAGGGGGAGATACGTCACGTGCGCCGGCTGCTGGGCCCCCAAGAGGCAGCAGCGGTCGGCGCGCGCCTATCGGCAGGCAAACATCATCGAGCTACTTCCCGCGCCAGGGATGGGGAGGGTTTAGTCGGCCGGCTACGGCCGACCGCAGCGAAGCGGAGCCCGGACCAGCCCGGTCGGCGCCCCCACGGGGCGTCGAGGCGCCCAGCTCATTCTTCCAACGCCGAACCAATAGAAATCAGCATCACAGGGTAGAATTGTGAAGATTTGTTTCACATTTGGCTGAGATAAATCATCTGGCGGGAATGTGAAACATCCTGGGGCCATTTCTGTTTCACATTTGGCTGAGATGAGTCATCTGGCGGGAATGTGAAACATCCTAGGGCTATTTCTGTTTCACATTTGGCTGAGATAAATCATCTGGCGGGAATGTGAAACACCCTGGGTGATATAGCTCGTCGTACTCGGCGAAAGCAACGAAGAGCCGGTCGGCGGCGATGGGCTTCGGGGCTCTGGACAAGAACAAGGTAGAACTCGGTCGCCTTGAGGATCGGGGACCAGTTGCCTAGAGATTGCGCAGGGATCGTGGTACGATGATCAGGTACAATTCAGGCGAGTTCCGGGTCGCTGCTGGCCTACGGGCAACGAGCGGAAAGAAGGACCGGTCTGGTACCTGTTTCCGGGACCCTTCGAGCGTTTGATTCATCGGACCACGGGCATATTTCCGTGGTGGCAGTGACCGGGGACGCACGAGTGAACGCCAATAGCCAGCAAACCCCCAGGGTCGATCGCAGCGCGCGAAAAGTCCGTGCGCAGAAGACCTGGGTCGCCAAGCCCCGAGTGGGGGATAAGCTGGGCTCCTTCCGTCTGTTGCAGTTGCTCGGAGAGGGAGGCGCCGGCGCGGTGTTCCGGGCGGAGCACACCTTCCTCAAGCGCCCCGTGGCCATCAAGGTCCTGCATCCCGAGCTCTATCTGGATTCGGGCATGGTGGCGCGGTTCTTCCAAGAGGCCTTGGCGGTCAACCGCGCGCGTCACAAGAACCTCATTGATATTACCGACGTGGTCGCCGGTAAGGATTTCCCGCCCTTCATCGTCATGGAGCTGCTCGAGGGCGAGGATCTGGGGGACTACATCGATGAGCACGCTCCCATCGCGCTGTCTTGGGTCCATGCGATCCTGGCGCAGATTTGCGACGCCCTCTCCATGGTACACGAGCTCGGCATCGTGCATCGGGATCTCAAGCCGGAGAACATCTTCCTCATGGACACCGGGGAGGCTCTCCCCACGGTCAAGCTGCTTGACTTCGGTATCGCCAAGTTCCTCGACAACGAGGACAACCGTCGTCGCACCTGGTCGGGGAACATCCTGGGCACGCCGGCGTACATGCCCTTGGAGCAGATCCACGGCCTGCCCGTGGATCACCGCGCGGACATCTACGCCCTCGGCGTAGTTCTGTACGAGCTGTTGGCCGGGCGTCTCCCCTTCGACATGGACAGCGTGGAGGACCTGGTGAAGTCCCTGACCGCGCTGGAGCCCCCGCCGCCCTCTTCGCGCCCCATCGCGCGGGTGCCCGAGCCGATCCCTCCCGCCGTGGACTGCATCGTGCTTCGGTGTCTCGCGGTGGATCCGTCGAAGCGGTTCGACAGCGTTGCGGACCTCTCCGCCGCCTTCTCCGAGGCCATGCCCGGGGAACGCTCTCGCCCCGTGACGCCGGTGAGGCGCCCCAAAAAGCGCTCCGCATCCGAGGAGCTGCTCCAGGTAGCCCGCCGCAGTGCCACCACGGAGGATGACATCCCGGACCAGGCCGATAGCCTCGAGGCCGCTGTGATGGCGGCGGCCGAAGCCGGTGTTGATGGTGAGGCCGACTTCGCGTCGTCTGTCGGTTTTCCGCGTCGGATCTGGATTGGAGCAGGGGTCGCGGTGGTGTGTCTGCTGCTCATCCTGGCGGGTTGGACGGTTCTCAAGGGGCGGGGCGCCGAATCGAGCGCGGCGAGCCCCATGGCGAGGTTCTCCCTGGATCCAATGCAGGCGTCCCAACCCCAGCGGCAGTATCGTCTGGTCTCTGTGCCCCCCTCGGCGCGGATCTTGTGGGGGACGAGCCGAGAGGACATCGGCCTGACCCCTCGTACTGTCCTGGTTCGTTCGGGGACGCCGCAGATGTTTGTGCTGCGGTTGGCGGGTTACCGCGAGTCCCAGGTGGTGATCCAATATGGGGATCCGAACCCGGTGCGTGTGAAGCTACAGCCCGAATCGACGGAGTCCCCGGAGCCTCCGGACACCATGGCCTCCCAGACGCCCGAGATGCGTGTAGCAGCCAAGCCCAACCCGATGGGCCGGTTGATCGTGCCGTCCCCGGGAATGTCCGGCGCGCCGGCCATGCGTTCCATCGCGCGCATTATACGCGTGAAGTCGCCCCCCGACGCCATGCGGGCCGCGCCTCGTCCCATGCAGCGCGTGACCGATCAGGGAATCGTGGATCCCTTCAGGAAGTGACATGTTGAAAGCTGTTGCCCGACCAGGTGGAATCTCGCCCGTGTACCCTATGGTGTCGCCCAGGGTGTTGTGCGGAATGTTGTCGGTGGTGTTGTGCTTTGGGGGGGCGACCGCGGTCCGCGCCGCGCCCGCGTCTTCGCCTTCGCCGTTGCCGTCGAACGTTCCAGACAAGGACTTGCGCAAGCAGGCGCGCGTCCACTTCGAGGCCGGACGAAAGCGTTTCGCCTTGCGGCAGTTCCGGTCGGCCCTCGCTTCCTTTAAGAAGGCCTACGAGCTGCTCCCCCTGTCTGGCTTCCTGTTCAACCTTGGGCAGTGCTACCGGTTCCTGGGGGATTGCAAGATGGCCGTTTTTTTCTACAGCGGGTTCATTCGGGCGAATCCGGGCACACCGGACTCGAAGTTCGTGTCCAAGCTGGTGGAGCGCTGTAAGGCCCGGCTCGAGGGTGAGCGGGCCCGGCGGACCGAGGCGAACGAACTCTACGCCGCCGGCCGTACCGCTCTGTCCCTGGCGCGCTTCAAAGAGGCCATCTCAAAGCTCACCGCCGCCTACCGCAAGCTCCCGCTGCCGGGGTATCTCTACCACCTTGGAGAGGCCCACCGTGGCCATAAGCGTTACAATAAGGCGGTCCATTTTTATCGGGAGTACCTCCGGCAGAACCCGGGCTCACCCCAGGCCCTGCTGGTCCGAAAGCACATCCTTGAGTGCAAGCGCCTCCATGCGGCGCGCATCCGGAAGAATCTGGGCCTCAGCGGTGGAGGCAATGGTACCAAGAGACCGGGCGCCGGGTCCAAACCCGTCTACAAGCGCTGGTGGTTCTGGACCAGCGTGGCTGTGGCCGTTGTGGCCACCGCCGTGGGGCTGGGCGTGGGGCTGGGCGTACAGCCTCCGCAGAAGCTCCCCCATGGGACCCTGGATGATATCGATATGAGTGGCCTGCCGCAGACCGGAGGTGGGCTATGACGAGCGCGCGAAAGTTCGTCCTCCAGCACGTTCGTCCCGTTTCCCTCTTTTTCCTCGTCGGCCTCGTTGGCCTTGTGTCGCTGGGTGCGGGCTGTGAACAGGAGCGCCAGACCGCCGTGTTGGTCACCATCGACTACCGCGACGTGGGGCAGGTGGATCAGTTCGTATTCCAGGTCTTCCCGGCGGATCAAGTCAACGACATCGGCCGGCAGGATGTGCCCGAGACACCCACAACGGCGTTCACGGGCAACGAGAGCTCGGTGCTATTGATCCTTCCGGAGCGGTGGGCAGATCGAAACCTGGTCATCCAGGTGGTCGCCAGGCACAACCAGGTCGGGGTGGGGCAGGGGTCTGTTCCCCACTCCTTTCCCAGGGGCGAGGTCACCGAGTTGACCCTGCAGCTCGTGGAAGGCGCGCCGGACTGCGGTAACGGCATTCAAGAGGCCTTGGAGCAGTGTGACGGGACGGATTTCCTGGGCAACACCTGTCAGAACACCATGGGGTTGCGGGACGGCGTGGTGCAGTGCACTGATAGTTGCTTGCTGAACGTGACGGGGTGCTTCGAGTGTGGCAACAGCGCCATCGAGGCAATCGAGGAGTGCGACAGCGATGACTTCGGGGGTGTCACCTGCGCCGACTACGGCTTCGACGGCGGGAACCTGCGCTGCGATCCGGCGAGCTGCACGGTTCTCAAAGACGAATGCATCGGCGGGTGCGGAAACCTTCTGGCCGAGCCCGGAGAGATCTGCGATGGCGTGGACTTCGGCGGGCAAACCTGTGAAACCGTTGCGGGGCTCGTGGACGGAGAGCTCGCCTGCACGGACCTGTGCCAGCTCGACATCTCCGGTTGCCACGAGTGCGGCAACGGCGCCCAGGAGGCGGACGAACCCTGCGACGGGGTTGCCTTCGGTGGCTTCACCTGTGCTGATTACGGCTTCAACGGTGGCGAGCTCACCTGCACCACCGGCTGTCAGATCGACACCACCTCCTGCTGCGGTGACGGGGTGCGGGGCCCGGGGGAGGTGTGCGACGGGACGGATTTCGGTGGGCGATCCTGCCTGACCGAGACGGGGCACCTCAGCGGTTCCCTCTCCTGCGACGCCTCCTGCGAGCTGGACCGGTCCGGTTGCTATACGTGCGGCAACGGTGCCCTGGAGGGGATCGAGGCCTGTGACGGCCAGGAGTTCGGTGGCGAGACCTGCGAGAGCCTCATGGGGCAGCCCGGCTCCCTGGCCTGCGCCGAGGACTGCAGCTTCGTCTATACTGCCGGCTGCACGGGATGCGGCGACGGCACCGTGGACACTTGGGAAGAGTGCGACGACAATAACCTCGTGGTCGGCGACGGCTGCCAGCCAGATTGCACGGTGCAGCTCGGCTGGCACTGTGACGCGAGCCAGCCGTCGGTGTGCATCCCCGACCTCTGCGGCAACAGCGTCATCGACACTTCAGAGGTCTGTGACGGCGCCCTGCTGGGGGGAGAGACCTGCCTCACTCGCGGGTTCACCTCCGGAGGCGGAGCGCTCACGTGTAACGCCACCTGCATGGCCCTGGATACCTCTACCTGTACCGGCGGCGTCATCCAGAACGCGGCCGACCTCCAGGCGGCGGTGGACGAGGCCTACGCCACCGGCGCGCATCAGGAGATCGCGGTCCAGGGCCCCACCTTCGAGCTCACCGGCTCCATCGTCTTTGACGAGTGTGGCGGCACCTGCTCGGGGGGCCAGCCCTATGGAGTCACCATCCGTCCCCTGGGGACCTCCGTCTGCTTCACTCCCACGGCTGGATTTCCGGCCTTTGACGTGGTCACCGGCAACAACACCTTCACCGATCTCTGCTTCACGGACGCCATCGCGGCGATCCGGCTGCAAAATGGCCCGGACGCCGGGGGCAACACCTTGATCCGGAACCTCTTCGACAACAGCGTCACGCCTCCGGGACAGCTTGTAGAGGTGGACTCGGACTCGAACCTCATTTTGGCCAATCGCTTCGTCAACACCCTCGGAACCGGCCTCACGGCGCTGCTCGTTAGCGAGGATGGCAACACCATCGCCATGAACGCCTTTTCCGGGTACTACGACTGGGCGGTGATGCTGCACACCTTCCCCGTCGTCGTCGACCAGTGGACCTACTTCGATCACAACAGCGTCAACATCGTCACCGGCGGTGGGGGCGTCTTTCTCAATTCGGTAGAAGCTCTTTGTTACCGCAACAACATTGTATACGGAGACGGCACCACTACCGGCCTGTTTGTGTCGGGGGTTGTGATCGCCACTTTGGCGCAGTGCGATGGGATCAACGCCGAGGCCAACGTCAACGTCAACCACTCGACGCCGTGTAGCCAAACCGGTTGCGACGTCTACTGCGGCGGGACAGATCCCAACGCTGACCTCTGCGATTTAACCACTGCCCCGGGCTGGTCGACCGCCGAGCTATGTCTCGCGGGGGCCAATCCGCTCATCGACGCCGCGGTTAACACCTGGCGGGGCTATGACTTCAATGACTCCACCATACCCCCTGATTTCATCGGCGGGGCGCCAGACGTCGGCGCCCGTGAAGATGGAACTGTTCGTTCTTATGGGGGGATCTCCTCCACCTGTCCGTAGATCCCCAAATCCAAATTGTTATTGAGCTGCTGTCGTTCGTGCCGGAGCCGCAGCCGCGCCTCTGACCTGTCTTGACGTGCATGGGTGGCAACGATGATAATTGCTGTTGCACATTGTGCATGCATCAGCGGAGGTGGAAATGCAGGGCGACCTGACCGGAACCCATCTAGGCAACTACCGACTCATCAGTCTTTTGGGCAAGGGGGGCATGGGTGAGGTTTGGCTCGCGCGCCATCCCATGCTGGGACGCGAGGTCGCGGTCAAGGTTCTGTCTCCTGCCCTATCGGGCGACGCGGAGGCACTCGAACGTTTCCGCCGCGAAGCGTTGACAGCGAATCAGATTGGTCACTACACGGTCGTGGAAGTGACGGACTTCGGCACGCTCCCGGACGGCCGTTCGTACTGCGTCATGGAGCTTCTGACCGGACAGAGTTTGGAGGCCTACCTCGCCGGACAGGGACCGCTCATCCTCGACGATGCGGTCGCCATCCTGGTGCCGGTGATCGAGGGTCTGGCCGCGGCTCACAGCGCCGGCGTTATTCACCGCGACATCAAACCTGACAACGTTTTTCTCGACACCGGAAAGCAGGGGCAACGCGTCACACGCATTCTCGACTTCGGCATCGCCAAGCTGCTGGACCCCGGAGATGACGCCGAGCGGATGACCAAGACCGGGCAGCTCCTCGGCACTCCCCTGTACATGTCGCCAGAGCAGGTGTCAGGTGAGATCAAACGGATTGGACCCTGGTCCGACGTCTACTCGTTGGGTGTGCTGCTGTTCCGCATGCTCGCCGGTCGCCCTCCCTTCACGGGCGAGTCCTTCGGGCAGATCCTGATGCAGCACCTACAAGCCCCGCCGCCATCCATTCTGACCACCCGCCCGGACATTCCGGCCGCCGTAGACCAGGTGATCGGACGGGCGTTGGCCAAGGATCCGGCAGAGCGCTTTCCGAATATGGCCCAATTCAGCACAGCGCTGCTCGGGGCCGCGTCCTATCACGGCACCGCCCCCACCATGATGGCTGTGGGCTCGGATCCCGGACAGGGCGCCGCCGTCAGACACGAATCCGCTGCCCAAAGCCTCGCCCAGAGCTCCGCCTTGGCGCCCACGATCACCCCTGCGGACCTCCCTCCGGCGCCCTTGCCCGAAACCGTCAGGGGGGCGCCTCCCACGCATGCCCAGTCCAGCCTGTCTCTGGCTGCGGCCGAGCAGGTGGGATCTCCGCCCGACGCGACGCTACCGGTACGCCGTCCCCGTAAAGGCAGCCGCACCCCTCTCATGGCGTTGATTGCCGTATTGATCCTGGGCGCCGGAGGCGTGGCCGCCTACCTGCTTACTCAATCTGCCGATAACAAGGTGGACACCAAAACGGTCGCCAAGCCTCCCCCCAGGCCCAGTCGCCCTCGCCCGCCGACCCCATCGATCATCCCCCAGGGGATGGTGGGCGTCCACGCGGGATGCTTCACCATGGGCAACCGCGACGGCGATCCCGATGAGCACCCACCGCACCGCGTGTGCCTTGCAAATTTCGCCATGGATCGGACCGAAGTGACCGTGAACAGCTACGCAAAGTGTGCCAACGCGGGGGTCTGTCAGGTTCCCACCGGCTACCAGGCGCACAGCGACCCCAAGGCGAAAGGCGCGTGGAAATCCCACTGTAACTGGAGCGCCCCCGGACGTGGGAATCATCCGGTGAACTGCCTCCAATGGCAACTGGCGAGAACCTACTGTAAATGGAAAGGGAAACGGCTCCCAACCGAGGCCGAGTGGGAGTACGCGGCACAGAGCAGCCAAGGACGCATCTACCCGTGGGGCAGCGCGCCCCCCACGTGCGACCGCGCAATAATGAACGACTCCAGTGGCCCCGGTTGTGGCGAGGGTACCACCTGGCCGGTCGGCTCTAAACCGGCCGGCAAGGGCCCGTTTGGCGCTGTCGATCAGGCCGGCAACGTCTGGGAATGGACCGAGGACTGCTGGGCGCTGCGTTTCTACGACGAGTGCGCAGGGCGCTGCAGCAATCCGTTCAATCACTGCGTTGGCACCCAAAAACGCGTTATCCGTGGCGCATCCTTCACCCTTGGCCCTAGAAAGCGAAGCGCATTTCGCAACACGCTGCGCGGCTACTATCGCCCCTACGCCCGCGGCCAAGGCATAGGGTTCCGATGCGTGAAGTCACTCCCACATGGCGCCGTGCCGGGTGATCCCCACGCAGACGCGAGGCCGCTGACCATCGCCCGTGTCAAGGCGTCCTCCTACCTGCCAAAATTCCATGGGCGCACGTACAAACCAGCCCACCTGTACGATGGCCGCCTCGACACCTCCTGGCAGCCACGCGGCTCGAAATCCGACTCCAAAGGGCAATTTGTTCGCATCTGGTTCAAAAACCAAAGGGCTGCACGAAAAAATAAGTCCAAGGTCCTCATCACCGCCATCTCGATTGCAAACGGGTACCAGGCCATACGCGACGGCGTGGATCAGTTCCACAACAACAGCAGGCTGCGGATGATCTCGCTCCACTTCTCAGATGGATCACATCAGCGAGCTTTCCTCCCGCCTGATCGCCGGGGTTTCGTGCGTCTACGAATCTCTCCCAAGCGAACAAAGTGGCTCCTGCTGCAAATTGAGTCCATCTACCCGGGGAAAAAATATCGCGATGTGGGCATCTCCGAGCTGAAGGTGTGGGGAAAATACTGAGTCTAGATCCACTGGGGAGCAAAGAGACTACCGTATGTTTGTGTCGGCGGTAGTGCGCCAGACGTCGGCGCTCGTGAAGCCCGTGAAAATGGAACTAGCCGTTCTTTTGGGGGAATCCCCTCCACCTGTCCGTAGATCCCCAAATCCAGGTTGTTGTTGATCCGCTTTTGGTTCGTGCCGAAGCTTCGTATCGGAGCAGATGTACTCCACTGTGCCCCACTGTACCTTGGTGTGCACTGGTGTAATAAAACGTGTGATATGGGTTATTTGGGATTTCTCTATGTACTCCAGGTGACGCAATTAGTCGAAGACCAGGGTTGATGTTTTTTTAGTCAGACTATAAAATAGACATATCGATAACCCTGTCAGGTGTGATCATGCGAGTACCCAGGCTGCTTTTGTTGACTCTGATTGTTTCCTCGCTGGCCATTAGTGGTTGTCCATGGGACGACGATGAGGGCGGAGCCGGGAATCAGGACCCAGACGTCCAAGAGGAAGTCGATCCCATTGTTCCGGATCCCGCGTGTGAGGATCCGTGCCAGGGAGAACTCCTCTTTGGGCCGGAGACCTTCGAGCGGACCACCAGTGTACCCGTCACCGACACCCGGACCTTCGAGGTCGCCAACGCGGGGGATGTGTGCATCGTGGTGTCCAACGCCGGCAACGCGGCGGCCTGGATCTACATCGACGGGATCAAGTACATCCGTCCCAATTCCTTCAACCCGAGCGTCACCGGCTTCACCGAGACGGTGTCTCTCGTCGGTGGAACGCACGAGCTGAAGGTGCGAGTGTCCTCCATACCAGGCACCAGCATCACGGTGGAGCTGCGCGGCTGTGAAGAGGGTCCGCCCCCGCAACGGATGTGTTCCGAGGTGGCAAGAGAGTTCTGTGAGTCCAAGGGCTGGATCGTCGTGAGCGATCCCAACCCGTCCATCGGCAACATCGTCTGCACCGTGGACGGCCGAAGTGCGGAGGAGAACTGCTCTGGTTGCACGGAGTACAATATGGTGGTCTGGCAGAACGGCTCTCCGGAGCTTCACTGTCCGGGGACCTACTCCACCGTGGTGGGCGCTATCTACGGCGGTCACATTCCCTGCACCTGCGCGGACAACCTCTACTACTGTCAGGAGTGGGACACCCAGGGCTGCCTCGCCAACTGATCCGCCTCTTCTCTCTTCTTCTCTCCTTTATTGAAATTCCATCAACACTTCGAGTCGGGATCCACACCGTAGAAGTGCTTGAGCTCTTCGTAGAGGTCCGGCGTGAGCCGTTTCATCTCTTCGGTCTTCTCGAAGAATGCCTCGGTGGCCACGGCGAAGAACTCCGCCTCGTTTGTGGCGCCGTAGTCTCGCATGACCTTCCGCTCGCGCTTGGCGCCATCCTGGAGGTTCTCGTAGTGTCGCGACATGACGTCCGCCCAGGAGCGGTAGCTGCCGTCGGCGCGCAGGATCGGTGTGCCATCGAAGGCGCCACCGTCCCGGTCCAGCACGTGGGCGAACTCGTGGGAGGCGGTGTCCAGACCGTCGCAGGGGTTGTGTAGTCCGTGGAGCACCGCCGGCCAGGAGAGCACTACGATACCCCAGTGGTGAGCCTCTCCCAGGATGACACCGTTGGTGTCTTTGTGCGTGTAGTCGTGTGGATAGACCACGATCTCGGTGAGACGGTCGAAGTAGGACAGGTCGAGGTTTTGGATCAGCCGAACGGCGGCCGCGGAGATGACGACGCGGTGCTCGTCGGTGACCTCCAGGCCCTTGGCTCCGATGAAGATCTTTTCCCAGACGAAGATCTTCAGGTTTTCCCGGAAGATCTCTCGGTCGGGGTCGATCATGTCCTTGTAGAAGGGGAGGTGCTTGTGCAGGATTGGCTCCCACTCGAGCGGAAATGGCTGCTTTTTGAGCTTCTTGCGCTTCCAATCGCGGATGAATCCGAACATGGAGCCTACGGTAGCAGTCTCTTCGCTGACCGGCCAGTCTGAAGATGCTCTGGGGGGGATTCGGGGCGCTAGGGCCCTTATAGGTCGAAGAGGCGGGCGGCGTTGTCCCACAGGATCTGGGTGCGGAGGGGTTCATCGCCTTCGGTAGCCAGCAGGAGCTTGGCCATGTGCAGGGACTGGTGATAGAAAGGCCAGTCGCTGCCTGGGAGCAGACGATCGCGCGGTCCATCGTCGAGGATGCGCCGGAGGTTGGGTAGCCCTTGACTGGACAGGTCCAGCCATGCGTTGGGGTAGCGGTTCGCCAGGTCGAGGGCGAGGTCCATTTGCAGGGCGCCGGAGTGGCCCAGGATGAACGTTACGTCAGGGTTCTCGGCGATGGGTTGCTCGTAGTAGGGCAACTGACACCGCCGTCGCCCCGCCTCGGGCTCGATGCCCACGGGCCCACAGTGCCAAAGCACCATGAGGTTCCGTTCGGCGCACAGCCGGTAGAGCTCCATGCACTTGGGGTGGTCTGGTCGTAGGAGCTGAACCGCGGGGTGCACCTTCACGCCTCTGGCCCCGGCCGCCTTCTGCCAGTCCAACTTGCCCGGTACGTCCGGCGCGTACGGGTGTACGGAGCCGAAGCAGATGATGCGCTCCTGGCCGGTGGTGACGCGCAGGTAGTTCTCGGCGTTGTGGGACAGCACCGGGAAGTCGATGGGTAACAGCACCGAGTGGGTGATGCCCATGTCGGCCATGTCCCGAAGGAGGTTGGGCAGGGTGTGGGTCCGTCGCATGCCGAAGGGGGTCATGGAGAACAAGGTCAGGTCCCGCGTCATGGACTTGAGGTCCTCGGGCCACCAGTTCTTGTTGGCGTACACGTCCAGATCCAGGGGGCGGTCGGGCTGGAGGTAGACCTCGGAACGGTCGTGCTCCTTGAGCAGGTCCACCTGGTTGGGGAGCGCATAGGAGAGCGCCAGGTGCGTATGCGTGTCGAAGCTGCGCCACTTCTCGGGCTCGGTCAGCACCAGCCGACCGTCGCGTATCTCGAAGTAGTCCAGCCGGGTCAGGTCCCACGAGCTCTCGTATCGACTCTGTGCGTTCATCTGTATCCTTTCCAATCCACCGCTTCGTCACCACCGCTTCGTCACCGCCGTCCACTATGCCACGCCCAGGCGAGTCCGAAAAGAGCAACGGGGCCGGACAACCGCCCATGGGTCTGGTGGGGTCGTACTGGGTATGGAGCGGAGGTCACCTACAAATGATGGCGCGCGTCCCCGGCCGACCGCGCCCCAGGGAGACCGGCTCGTGGTGGCGTTGGCCATCGCATTGAGCGTACATCTGGGCGTGGTGCTTGGGGCCGACTCCTTTCGCTCCGGTCTGTTGCGGTTTCGGACGGCCCTGGGGTTGGCGCCGCCGGCGGTGGAGCGGACCGCACAGCCGCGCGACGACGACTGGATCCGCATCGTGTTCGACCGATCCGACCGCCCCGACCGCCCCGACCGCCCCGACCAGTCCTTGAGAGCGGTGACCCCTGTCCGAGCTCCGCCTGTCCGGCCGCCGCCTGTCCGGCCGCCGTCCCATGGGGGCCCCAAGGCGCTTCCTCGGCAGTCACGGCTTGTGGCTTCGCTCACGCATCCCTCCACCGGTCTGGTCAAGCCTCCGACGGTGGGGGCTAAGCCAGGGTCCGCGGAGCCCCCACCGGGCTGGTTGGATATGCGAGGCCGCAACAAAGGGAGCGCCCCCCCCGGGATCGCCGGGGCCCGACGGCGACGGCGACGACGACGGCTGGATCTTGTGTATCGTCCCGCTCCCGGAGAGTTGCGTGTCGGGGCGGTGGACAAGGGGAGACTTCGGGTGGCCGGGCGGGACCGGGCTGTGCCGGAGGAGACATCCGGCCCCGTTCATGGCACCGGCCGCTGGACGCCTATTCCGGCGCGTTTGCTCGTTTCCAAGGCGCGCCCGAGCGGAGGATTCCACGTCGATGGCCGGTCCAGGCCGATGTACGCGGGGGTGAAGATCAAGCGGCTGGGGCGGGGACGCTGGCGGTATCATGGACCCAAATGCACGTTCAACGCCACCATCCACCCCGACGGTCAGGTGACCTTTCGGGATCTACCGTCTATCGCCCTGGGGAAGGTCCGAGGGGTGCCGCCCCTGCGGATCCCCGGCGACAGCCAGTCCCGGGCTTTCAGTGGCATCGTCCTGGGCGTTAGCTTCACTTTTGATCTCACCGACGCCGTCATGCGAGGGATTGGTCAGGACCCGTACAGTGCTGAAAAGCTCCGCTTTGCCCGGCTCACCCGGCCGTGGCGTCTTGGGCTCCGCGCCCGATTTCAGCGTCGCGTTCGGCGCGCTGCCCTCGCCAGGTTCGGGCCCCAGGCGGGTCTGTGTCGGCGCTATCGAGGGCTGGACGCCGGTGGGCGCCTGCGTACCCGGCGTTGGCTCTTTGCGCGCTGGGACGAGACCCGTGAGGATTGCCGGGGCAAGCCCCTCCGGGCGGCGGTGATGGCAGCCATTCGTCGTTGCGCCATTCGCTATCCCCTCGCTGAGCTCGCCCGGCTCAACGCCGGACGCCGGAGCCGAAGTCGGGGCCGAGAGATGACGCACTTCAGGCCGTGACTTCAGAGAGCCAGGACCGCGACGAGGACCAGGGTGCCGACAGGAGTGATGACCGCCAGACCGGCCACGGCGGCCACTGCGTAGCCTGCGTGCAGAACGGGTCCCACACGGATCAGGTCCACCCACTCGGCGGCCAGGGATCTCCGATCCGCCATGTGGTCAGCGAGGATTCGCTCCTCGAGCCGGGCCCGGCGTTCGGTCCCAGGCTCAAGGGCGCCGAAGGCCTCCAGAAGTTGCTGATCCTCAGGGGAAGGGGGGGTCATGGTGTGGGCTCCTGGACCTGGTGGGTGAGCTCGGTCGGGCTTGTCCTTGCTTTGAGAGCTACGCTTCGCAGCAGCTTCTTTCTCTGGCGCTGACAAATTTTGCGCACCGTGGCCGGCTCTTCACCGCAGATCTGGCCGACTTCGGTGGCCGTGAGCTCGGCGCCGTAGCGGAGCCCGACGATCTGACGGTCCCGCTCGGGCAACTCGGCGAGAGCCTCCAGCAGCAGAGCGACGAGCCGTTGGCGATCCATGGCCGCGTCCATGGGATTGGGCTCGGCCGACCGCTCCTTTCCGGGGGCCATGGAGGAGCGGTCCTCCGTCAGGGGACGCCAGCGTCGCTGCCGGCGGGACTGGTTGCGGGCTGTGTTCAGGGCGATGGTCATCAACCATGCCCCGAACCCTTTCCCGGACTGGCGGCGGTAGCGGTGCAGGCTGCCGAGCCCCTTGACGAAGGTGTCCTGGACCACATCCTCGGCGTCGGCGTTCGAGACCGTCAGGGGACGCACGGCCCGGTAGACGCGCGCCACGAACATCCGGTACAGCCGCCTGGCGGCAAGGTCGTCGCCATCGAGGGTCAGCGAGATCATGCGCTGGACCACCTCTTCGTCGGCAGCCTCGGGTACCGGGCCGTCCATGAGATTCAGCAGCAGGAGGTACATCGGGGTTACGCCTGGTAGTAGTTGTCGATGAAGCCCAGGGTCCACACCGAGGAGCGGAAGGTGCCCGAGGCGCCCACAACCAGGGTGAGCAAGGGGATGGCGATGATGCCGCCCACCACCGCCGCGGGCACGAGGCCGCCGATGAGATACGCCAGTCCGGCCACCAGCGCCACGGGGACCAGCACTACGCCCATGGCCATGCTACCGCCGAACTGACCCACCATGGTCAGCAGGGTGAGCTTGATGGAGAGGGTCAGCCGCCCGTGAAGGAAGCGTTTAGCAAGGCGGATGGATTCAAATGTCGGGTGGTCTTCGAGCACGGCCAACCGCATGGCGTACTTGTAGATGAAATGAACCGTCAGGAGCCAGGGGATGCCCGCCAGCCCGAGCAGCACCGTCGCGACCACTCCTAGCCACAGGGGCACCAGCCCGAAGTAGCCGAGGACGGCCGGCGCCGCGATCGTCGCCACGCTCGACACCATGACCAGACCCTGCAGCAGCTTGAGGCCCACGAGCCTCCAGAAGAGCTTCTGCCCCCGGCGCAGCCCCTGGCGGATGGATTGGCGCTCCCCGTTCTGTCCGTCGGCGACTCCCCAGATGAGCGCCGCCTCGCTGAGCACATGCAGCACCAGAAACACCAGGCCGAGGAGCGAGGCGACGCCCATGAGGATCCAGACCCAGGTGGGCAGGGTCCCCATGGCGGCGCCGATCTGACCGTCTGATGTGCCGCCGCCACCGCCGGACCCCACCGCGACGAAAAAGCCGAAGAACCACAAATGCTTCTGTGCCCAGAGAGTGGTCAAGCTGCGTTTTGCGATGTCGAGTATGTCCATGATGCTGCTCCATTCTATCAGGTCCCGTTTGGCAGGTCCCGCCTGGCGGGGGCCTCGGGATGTGAGGGTTTTTCTCGCTCTCAAAGGGGGAACCCACCAGGGGCCCGGGGTGTGACAAGAAAATGCGCAAAATTGGTCACATTCGACTTGGCGTGCGGATCATCGTGAAGTTTCGCGCCGCCGGTTTGGAGCAGCCCCTGTCGGCGCCGGCGGTGGTGCGGTGGGTGGAGCCTGGTCGTGGAATGGGGGTGCAGTTCGAGTCCGTGCGCCCGCTGGTCATCTGGGCCCTGCAAAAGGAGCTCAAGGAGGGTTGAGCGCCTCCGAATCTGCGCCTCGGCGGTCAGCGACGTAGAATCTGTTGGCTGGTCTTGAAGTGTACCTTGGCAAATCGTCCGAGGGCGTCGGGACCGTGCTTGGCGACGAGCTTGCGGCCGGCCACGAGCACCGGCGCCCCGGCGCCTCGGGGAATGGTCATCCCCGCGGCCCTCGAAAGCGCGTCCATGCTCCCCAGGAACACGTCCCGGGCCAGGATGGAGGCGGTGGCCACGGCGGGATCCGATTCCGCCTTGGTGCGTTGCTCCAGGTGGATACTACGTCCCGCCGCCATGAGCGATCGCCGCAGCACGCGTTCGTCGGCGAACTTGTCCACCAGGGCGTAGTCGGCCGGAGCCTCGGCGAGCAGGTCCTCCAGGGCCCGGGCGTGGGCCCAGGCGAGGAGCCGATTCAGGTTGCCGATTTTGTCGTAGAGGCGGTTGTATGCCTCCGGATTGAGGACCACCGCCTGGTGGGAGACCACCGCGCGCAGATCATTGGCCATGGCCCGCATCTGCGGGTCTTTGAGGAGCTTGCTGTCGGTGACTCCCAGCTCCTCGAGCAGCTCTACTCGGTCCCGAGCCACGCAGACGGATACCACCACCAGGGGACCGAAGTAGTCCCCCTTGCCGACTTCGTCCTGGCCGATCCATGGGTCCGGCTTGGGATCCGGGTGGCACTCAAGGGCGGCGTCGAAGCGACCCGCGCCGGAGCGACTCGCGCCGCCCGGTTTGTCGGGTAGGTCCGGTATTGCCGGCTCCTCCAAACCCAGCACCGTGGCCAGGGTCTGGGCGTTGGGGCCCTGGAGCACAAGCTTGCCGGAGCGGTAGAACACGGCGGTGCAGCCGGGCCCCTTGGCGCGGTAGAAGGCGTGAGGCGTCTCGAAGAAATCGAAATCCGCGGCGGTGAGGATGTCTCGGATGCGTTGCTGGTACTGGGGATCCACGGGGAGCGTGACGGTCTGTTGGGCCATGGTGACGCACAGTACGCGGAAACGTTGGGCGTGGAAAGAGCTACTCCCCGGTGGGCCGGTCGGCGGGCTGTTCACCGGGCCGGTCGGGTGAAATCTCCGGAGCCAGTCGCTGGCTCTTGACGAGGATCTCGAACCGCTTGCCGCCGCGGTGGATGATGCGGGTGTTGCCGATCTTGAGGCGCCGCTTCACCATGGAGATTACCTTACATCGCTTCTCGAACCAGGTCGCCAGGGTCACCTCTTGATCCGAGCCTCCCAGATCGATGTTGATGACCTTGCATAGATCGTCCACCTCCATGTCACCGTGAATGACGTAGCGCCCCGGGCTGACCTCTCGCACGAGATCCATCTCGTCTTCGTCCATCTCATCTTGGATCTCACCGACGATCTCCTCGAGGATATCCTCCATGGTCACGATGCCGATGATGCGGCCCTCGTCGTCCTCCACGGCTGCCATGTGCTGGCCCTGAATCTGCATATCCCGCATCAGCTCGTCGGCCTCCAGCTTGGCCCAGACCCGCATCAGGGGCCGCACGTGGCGCCGCCAGTTCTCCTGGGCGGTCTCCCAGTGTACAAGTAAGTCCTTGACCAGGAGCATGCCCACCATGTCGTCCAAGGTCTCCCGGTACACCGGGTAGCGCGTGTTGGTGGAGCGGGCCACTGCGCCGAGCACTTTTTTATAGCTAGAGGTCTCGGTGATGGCCTCCACCTCCGCCAGAGGGATCATAATGTCCTGAATTAGGGTGTCCTTGAGCTTGAGCACCTCGCGGGTCATTCGCGTCTCCGAGGGCTCCAGCTCGCCGTCCCGGGCGCCGATGCGGATGGCGGTGAGCAGCTCCTTGCGGGAGAGCCCGCGACTGCTGTCGTTCTTGGGCCCGAGGATGGGACGTAGGACCAGGTCCGTCATGAGCGTCACCGTCCAGGTGAGCGGCCTGATCACGTAGCCCAGGACGCGCACGGGCACTGCCACCCGGGCGGCGAATCGCTCGGGCGCCATGGCGGCGATGGTCTTCGGGGTGATCTCCGCGAAGACCAGCAACAGGAGCGTGATCACCACGGTGGCCCAGACCGGACCCATGATGACCGTGGCCACGGCGGCGGCCGTGACGTTCACCAGGTTGTTGCCCACGAGGATGGTGGCCAGGATGGTGCCCGGCTCCTTGATCATCTGGAGCGCCCGGGCCGCCCCCCGATCTCCTCCGTCGGCGAGGTGGGTGAGCTTGACGCGTCCGCTCCCGATGAGGGCCGTCTCCGAGCTCGAAAAAAAGGCAGACATAGCGATCAACGCAGCCAGCGAGACCGCAGCATAGATCCACAGTAGTTCCATTGGGTGTGTAGCTTACTTCGCCTCCCGAAATGGGATATTCGTTTATCGTATGTCGCCCGGTGCGAATCGCAAGTCAACCCTTTAGATGAGGTTCCGGGGCCGTGAGATCTCTGGTCGTCCTTGACACCATAGTGCTTGCGCGCTTTGCTACACGACTGATTGGGAAGTCATGAATCGTAGAACGCGTTGGATAGTGGTCGGTCTGGTAGTTGCCATCCTGGTGGTTCTGGGGTTGGCATGGCGGGCCATGCGTCGCACGGCGCCCAAGCCGGACAACGCGGCCCAACGGGAGCGGAAGCGGGCGTTGGATCAGCGCCGGCGTCTGGCCGTTCGCCAGGCCGCGCTGCGCGCTCGGCTCCGACGCATCCATGGCCACGGCCAGCGGCCCCAGACCGGGACGAGCCTGGTGACGGGGCTTGTCTCGTCCCCTGACGGCAAGGGTATCGGCGGGGCGGTGATTCGGGTGGTTTTGCCAGGAGGGCGCGTGGTCCGGGCGCGGTCCGGATCGGATGGTCGCTATGGCCTGGTGGGCATACCCCAGGTGGCTGAACGGATGGAGGTGTGGGCCCGGGGCTACCAGACGCGTGTCTTTGTGCCCTTGCGTCTTCCGAAGGCATTGCGTGTGCGCTGGGATGTGACGCTGCAGCCGGCCCAGGGGGTTCACGGCGTGGTGCTGCAGGGAACCCAGCCCGCGCCCGACGCCATCGTTCGGCTCCTCGGCCCGGGAGGGCGCCGCCCGTTGCAGCGCACGCGCACGGATCTCGGCGGGAGATTCCTGTTGCCCTTGGAGGGGGGAATGAACGGCCCCTTCGTGGTGTCGGCCTCCCACGCCCAGTTCGGGCGGGCCCAGGTGCGTGTTTCCGGCCCCAGCGAGGTGACCATCCGGCTCCCCGGCGGTGGATTCGTAGAGGGGCGCGTGGTGGATGATCAGGGGAACCCCGTCACGAGCTTCTCCCTTAGCTCATCGTCTTTGGCGCGGACGGGCCGGCGCTCGTCCATGCGGTCCTTCCGCAGCTCTAACGGTTGGTTTCGGCTGGGGCCCCTGGCCGCCGAGCGGCAGACACTCTACGCGGTGGCTCCCGGGTACCAGCCCGAGCGCTCCCAACCCGTGGTCGTCCGAAGTGGCGAAACCGTGAAGAATGTCGTGGTCAAGCTGGGGCGCTCCGGAGAGGTCGCGGGGTGGGTGACAGACGCCGATACGGGGCAGCCCATCCAGAACGCCCGGGTGACGCCGTCGGAGTGGGGCTCGCGAACCCTGAGTAGCGCTACCAGCGCCACCACCAACGCGAGCGGGCACTACACCCTGCGTTCGGTCCCCGGCGCGCGAACTAGCCTGCGTGTGCGGGCGTCCGGGTACCAGCCCCTGCTCGCCGGCGGCGTCGAGTGTAGCGGTGGCCAGCAGTGCAAGCGGGACTTCGCCCTTACCCCGCTCCAAAAAGGTCAGCGCCCCGGAGGGCAGCTTACGGGCGTGGGTGCGGTGCTCCGCAAGACCGGCGACGGCGTGCTCATTCAGCAGCTCCTGTCGGGGGGCCCTGCCGAGGGGGTGCTCCAAAAGGGTGATCTGGTGGTGATGGTGGGGGATCTCGACGTGTCCAATCTGGGCCTCAGAGAGGTGGCCCAGGCCATCCGGGGCGAGGCGGGCTCGGACGTGGTTCTCTGGGTGCGTAGTCGGGGCCAGACCGAGCCCCAGCGTGTTGTCATCACTCGTGCCCTGGTAAACATGCCGAGTCGCCACTGATCATCTTTCCGGAGGTTTTGTGAGGTACTGCTTGCTTGCGTCTGGTTCCAATGGGAACGCCTGCTTCGTGGAAGCGAGGGGGACCCGACTTCTGGTGGATCTGGGCATCGGTCCGCGGGTGTTGAAGTGGCGACTCGAGCCCCTGGGCGTTCGGCGGCTGGACCTCACCGATGTGCTGCTGACCCATGAGCACGTGGATCACGTTCGCGGTCTCGAGGGGCTTTGCAAGGTCCAACCCGACCTTCGCATCCACGCCACGAGATCTTCGATTCGGAGGCTGCCCGAGGTGGCCCGGGGCCGCGTGGTCCCCCTGCGCGCGGGCCAACCGTTGCGTATCGGGTGTTTCCACGTGACGCCCTTTATTACGAGCCACGACGTCCAGCGCTCGTTGGGCTTTCGCCTGGAGGCCGATGGCGTTGTCTTCGGCTACGCAACGGACCTGGGGACCTTCGGGCAGCGCGTTGTGGATGGGCTCGCCGGCGCCCAGGGGCTGGTGCTGGAGTCCAACCATTGCCCGGAGCGCCTCGCCGCGGGGCCCTATCCAGCCCAACTGAAGCAGCGGGTGGCGGGAAACCGTGGCCACCTGTCCAATCAGCAGTGCCGGAGCTTACTGGAGCGGATCATACACCCGGGCCTGCGCCATGTGACGTTGGCGCACCTGAGCGCCGAGAACAACACGCCCGATCTGGCGCTGGCCGCCATGGATCCCCTCCGCGCGGCCTACCCGGACATTCAGTGGGCTGTCGGCTCCCGCAAAGAGGCGCTCCCCCCGGTGACCCTCGACGGCGGAGACGAACCGTCCCCTCTTGTCACCAACGGCCAGCTCCCCCTCCCCATCTGACTAGGGCCTTAGGGTCCTTAGGGCCCGACCCTTACTCTCCCTTGAGCCACTTGCGGAGCCAGCCGACGCTGCTGCGCTTCTTGATCTTGCCGTGGGGTTTCTTGTCCGGGTCGTCCGTGGGGGTGGGGTCCTGGGCGGACTCTTCGTCGGATGGTTTGGGGGACTTGTCTTCGGGCTCGGAGACGTCTACCAGGGTAGGCGCCCACTGCTTGGTATCCAAGAGCTTGTTACGTTCGGGAATGGGGGTAGGGTCGTAGATGGCCTCGGGTGCGGCGATCTCCAGCTCGTCGTCGCTCTGAAGCCGGTCGTTGTAGACCCGCTGAACTTTCTCCAGCCACTGCTCAAAGGACTCGAACTCGTCCGCTGTTTTGAGCGCCTTCAAGATCGCGCCGCCGAAGGGCAGCAGCATCTTGGCCTGGCGGATGTCCGCCGGTAGCGTGGTCTCGGCCTTCTCCAGCGGCGCCAGGAGGTTCTCGCGCAGCAGGTTGAGGTGGGTGCGTTGGGCGTCGGACAGTGGGGCGCTGCGGAAGATCTCGTCCCACATGATCAGGTCAGAGTGCAGCTTCTTGCGCAGGTCCGGCTCGTCGCGTTTGAAGCTGGCGTGTTTGAAACGAGCGTAGGTCTCCAGCAGGTTGCGGTCGCTGATGAAGGCGTTGAAGGGATCCACCACTTCGGCCTTGCCGAGCAACGCGGCGTTGGACCGGATGAGCTGGAATACGTCTAGCCTCTCCTCGGTGGAGCTGGAGAAGGACCAGCCCGCGCTGTGGTCTTCGAGGGTCTGGGTCAAGGGTGCGACGTACTTCCGGAGGTTCGGGATGATCTCCTCCAGGGCCGCCTCCGGGTTGAGCAGCGGCTCGGCCTCCAGCTCCCCCATGCGCCGATTGAGCGCGTTCCGGAACTCGTCCAGTCGCATGAAGATGTAGGATTCGTTCTGGAAAGAGATGCGCGCCGAGATGAACCAGTCCTCCATGGAGCGGCTGGATACTTTCCCGAAAGGGGTCTCGAGCATCTCGCGGAGCGTCCGCTCGAGTTGGGGGAGCATCACCGAGCGGTTCTTTATCTCAGCGAGGGCGCGCTGTTGCTGGGCGTCCACCAGCGCATCGAGACCACCGTTGTAGCTCTTGCGGAGCAGGTGGATGAACTTGTGGTCACGCTCCGTCTGGTAGGGGGACTCCTCGATATCAATGGCCACCGTGCGTGCCCCGGCGAAGTAGGCTTCGGCCTCGGCCTGGCTGTGCTCCGAAACCAGATGCTTGGAGTCCACCAGCAGCTTGCCGGCGAAGGCCGCCATGATGCCCTTTTTCTGGAGGGCCTTGATGTCGTCCGCCGAGGCCCGGGCGCGCAATGTAAGGTTGGCCGTCTTGGCCAGCCAGGCCCTGTGTTGGGGGTCCTCATCGGGGATGAGCGCCGCCACCAGTTCCAGGATCAGTTGCCTGATGCGGTCGGGGGCCTCCAGGGCGCCGATGGTGGCGCCGCAGATCCTTACCCACTCCTCCTCGATGAACTCACCGGTGTGGGGGTTCTGGACCCGGGTTCGCGTGCGGTAGTAGTCGATGTTGTCGGCCACAAATCCCAGGAAGTCTCGCACCACCTTGGCAGTCTCCCACTCCGAGGAGTCCCGGGGGAAGGAATCGAAGGCGTCATCGAGCCGCTTGCGCATGCGGGCGCGTCTGCGCTCGATGGTTTGGCGTCGGCGGTCTTCTGCCTCCAGGTCCAAGAAGCTGATGGTGCCGCTGGAGGGCAGTTTGGGTCTGTCGGTCATCGCTTCGCCCCGAGCTTCACAGTGCGCTCAATCCATTGCCAAGAGAGTGAACAGACTACCCGGGCCGTTGCTGGATGTCATCCTAGAATCGCCTCGCCGTAGAAGGGGAGCAGTCGCCGCTCGTCCAGATTGCGCAGGACGTTTTCCATGCGCAGGGCGAGGGAGGTGTACCGCTTTCTCCGGCGGACCGCGGTGTCGGGTAACTTCTCCAGCGCCCGGCGCAATCCCCCGTGGGTACGCGAGAACCAGCCGTGGGTACGCTCGGTGATGACCTCCAGGCGCCCGACCGTGAGGCCGGTCCGTTGGGCGTCGGCTCGGAGCGCCTCAGGCGTGGTCAGAAAGGACAGCTCCCCGCCGTCCGACCACACCACCGGGTAGTGGGGCGAACCGCCGGGGCCGGCCAGCCAGTCGTGCCACACCACCCGCCCCCCTTGGGCTAGCTGGCTCGCGGCCCGGGCGTAGAGCGCGCCTTTGTCCGGTACGTGCATGTCCACGTGCTGCAGCCACACCAGGTCGAAGTCGCTCCGGTCCTCGTGGGCTTGCAACCCGACCCCGCTCGTGTCGGTTAGCAGGTCCGCGCAGCGGTGCTCCACGAGGTGGCCCAGGTTCAGCCATCTGGTGAGCTCCGCGCCGCAGTCGTGAAGAGGCGCCGACAGCTCCACGGCCACTACCGGGCAGCCGTGTTCCGCGGCCAGAAGACGCGCCGCACCGCCGAGTCCGGCGCCCAGGTCGAGCACCCGGAGGGGATCGTGTACGCCCACCCAGGCGGCGAAGTCCCGGGTGGCGGTGAGCTGTCCGGCGTGGAGTTGGTCATGGTTGGCCAGGTCCGCCACGGTCAGGCGAGCCCGATCCTTACCGCGCCGCTCCAGGTCGCGCTGGATGAAGTCCAGATCCGCCCGGGCCGCCCAGTGCGCCACGAGCGCTTTGGCCAGGGTCCGATCCGTTGTGGTTTTCGGCGTCGTCTGTTCGGCGGTCATTGTCCTGTCCGGGGAATGAGGATGAAGCAACCCCGCTGCAGGACCGAAACCCGATCCGACAGCTCGTCCAGAACTTCGAGCTGGAAGGTGTGGTGCCCAGCCAGGTGCCCGGGGATGCGCCACTTGGTCCGGAGACGCAGGCGCAAGGGCACGAAGGAGAAGCGGCGGTTCACCTGGCAGGCCTTGGGGAGGGTGGCCTGGACCTTGCCGGCCCGATTTAGCAGCCGCAGGGTGCAGGTGAGCCGGGTGCGATGATAGTAGCCTTGCTCCTTTTGGAGCCGCATGCCCCCCACCACCGCCTCGAAGTGCAGGGTCTGACCGGCGCGCCAGAAGAGTCCGGGCACGGGCGGTCCCGTGGTCCATTTTCGTAGGACGAGCTGGCTCACTTGCAGGCCGGGCAGGGGGCGCAGGGCTTTGCCGGTCACCACGAAGGAGAGCGCCCGAGAGGCGTGGCGCTTTCGGGCGAAGTCCCGCAGGCGAAGCTTCAGGGTCCAGCGGCCACCGGGGGCGAACTCGGGAATGGTGAGCGGGATCTCCAGTTTTCGGCCCTCCTCGCCCTTTGCCTTGGGATCCTTCAGCCGATGGGCCTTTTTTCGAATAAGGTAAAATCCCCGGTCCGGCCCCACGAGGCCTACATCAATGCCAACGTCCGTTGGCTGGGTCCAGCCACGCAGGTGCATGTGTACCGTGAGGCGTTCCCCCCGAAGGAAGTGACGTCGGTCCACGCCACCTGCGCCCACTGCGCGGAGACCGTAGATGCCCAGCCCGCCGGGCGCCAGGGCGAAGCGGTGCACGTGCTCGGCGATCCGGCCGCTGATGTGGTCCGTCACGGTGATCTTCACGTGGTAGGATCCCTGTTTCAGGGAGGCGGGCAAGGGGATGGCCCAGGCCACCGGCAGGCTGGCGGCGCGGAAGGGCAGGGTCTGATCCAGCAACGTCTTGCTGTGGGAGCCCACCCCGACGCCCGAGCCATCGCGGACCACGGCCCTGGCGGTCAGGTGCACTTTATGGCCCTTGGGGTTTCCAGGCGTCGCCCGAGCGGTGGACCGGGTGACCCCAACGGCCCTGGCGCCAAACCCCGCCAACTCGAAGGCCACATGTAGCGGGAGCCCTGCCAGAAGGTCCAGGTCCGGCGGCGCATGGAATCGACGCAGCGTAAGGACAGAGGGCCGGAGGGGGGCGGATGCGGCGCCCACCACCCCGAAGTCTACCTTTACTACACCACGCTTGGCTCCGGGCACGTCCCGTAGCTTCAGGGTAACTTTGTAAGTGCCCAGCGGGCTCGCCCGGGACAGTTTGAGCTGTACCGCGGCCTCCATGAGGCTGGTGGACTTCCCGATCGGCACCACCCGGTCGATGGCCGAGAACTCGGGACGCTGCAGGATGACCGCTCCATCGGGCCCGTGAACCACCAGGGCTGTCTTCAGGTGAATGTGGCGCCCGGGGGCGCGTAGACCCTGGATGAGGAACCGAATGACCACCTGCTCACCCCGGGAGAACATGGCATCCCAGCGTCGTCCGCCGGCGCCAAATAGACGGATCCCCGATACCTTGAGGTTCTTGGGGGGGGCATCGGGGTCGGATCCCGGCTTCGGAGGCAAGGAAACGGACTCGGCATCGAGGGCTGTGGGGCGGGCTGGCTCTGCGGTTTTTCGACAACTGCCGAATGCAGTCAAACAACCGAAAATCAGCACTAGCCCCACCGCAGCCCGCTGTGAGCAGAACTTGCGCATTGCCTGTGAACGCTATGTGATTTCAGGAGATTCGACAAGTAATTCATTGCCAAAGCGAGGCATCTGGGTACAATTGCCAGTTGTATGAATCAAACTTGAGCGAGGGTTCAGCATGAGCAATGAACCTAACGGACCCCGAAAAGAAATGCGCGCTCCCGTTAAGCTGAAGATTAAGTTTCGCAGCGTCACGCTGACTCAGTTCATCGAGCGATACTCGGTGGACGTGAGCAAGGGTGGCATCTTCATCCGAACCAAGGACCCGTTGGACGTCGGAACCAAGCTCCGATTTGAATTCCAACTCCAAGATGGCAGCCCGCTGATTGTGGGCGAGGGGACCGTGGTTTGGATTCGAGAGCACGACCCCTCTCGTAAGGGTGTGGCTCCCGGCATGGGCGTGCGTTTCGACAATCTACAGCCCGAAAGCCAAGAGGTCCTGTCGGAGATTTTGAACCGCAAATCCGGTTCTCCGCCGGTCATGAGCGACGCTGACGTACTCAAGAAGGCGGCCGCCCAGGCCAACCGGCCTGCCGCCGCGCCTGCGGCTGCCGCGGCGACGCCTGGTTCAGAAGAGGAACCCGAGTCGCCAAAGGACGAGGCGCCGACAAAGGCGGAGGAGGGTCCCAAAGCCGAGGACAAGCCCGCGGTCGAGGACAAGCCCGCGGTCGAGGACAAGGCTCCTGAGAAAGAAGAGAAGGCCGACAAG
>JAOZUO010000069.1:25917-38627 GCA_029938605.1 Deltaproteobacteria bacterium
GGACAAGCCCGCGGTCGAGGACAAGGCTCCTGAGAAAGAAGAGAAGGCCGACAAGGCTCCTGAGAAAGAAGAGAAGGCCGACAAGCCTTCTGAGAAAGAAGAGAAGGCCGACAAGCCTTCTGAGAAAGAAGAGAAGCCCGACAAGCCTTCTGAGAAAGAAGAGAAAGCCGACAAGCCTTCTGAGAAAGAAGAGAAGGCCGACAAGCCTTCTGAGAAAGAAGAGAAGCCCGACAAGCCTTCTGAGAAAGAAGAGAAGCCCGACAAGCCTTCTGAGAAAGAAGAGAAGCCCGACAAGCCTTCTAAGAAAGAAGAGAAGCCCGAGCCGGCGGCAAAGGCGGCTGGTGATCGTCCCGTCACGTTGCCGGACCAGGCCGATCGAGGAGAGAAGGGCGGGGGCGCCAAGTTCCTGGTCATCTTCCTTATCATTGTTTTACTCGGCATGGGTGCCTATGCGCTGTTCACCCAGGTGCTCGGGGACAAGTCCAGAGGGGACCAGCAGGGTCGGTCTGGCGCCACGGCCATGGGGCCGGATGTCGCGATGGCCGATGCCGAGGCCGCGCGTCCGATGGCGGTGGATGCGGCCGTGAGTCCCATGCGGGTCGAGCCGGCCATGCAGCCTCCGCCGGAGTGCACCGATGGGGTCCTGACGGCGGTAAGCACGACTCCCCAGGGCGGTAAGATCTTCCTGAACGAGAAGGACACCGGCCAGGTAACCCCGGGCCAGATCTGCATACCCAAGAACCGCAAGAAGAAGGTGATTCGTGTCGAGCTTGACATGTATCGGCCCGGCTACCTGTACTTCCGAAGTGTGAAGGACGCCAAGCTGGATACGATCCTGCTCAAGCCCATCACCTATCGGATCGTCATCAAGACCTACCCAAAACGCGCAAAGGTACACCTGAACGACAAGTACGTCGGGCAGACGACCCTCTCGTTCAAGATCCAGCCGTCGGACAAGGTAATGAAGCTGAAGATCTCCAAGGTCAACTTTGAGTCCAAGGAGATCACACTGGATCGTACGACCCTCAAGTGGAGCAAACAGAGCCGGTACTCGTTCATATTCGCGGTGGCCTTGCGTCTCAGGAGGATCTACACCCCCAGCGGTGGCGCCATGGATCGTGCGTCTTCGGATCCCATGCGGGAGGATCCGGAGCCCAGGCGGGTGGATCCCATGCGGGAGGATCCGGAGCCCCGGCGGGTGGAGCCGGATCCCATGCGGGTAGAGCCCATGCGGGTAGAGCCCCGGCGGGTGGAGCCCAGGCGGGTGGAGCCCAGGCGCGCCCGACCCATGCGTCCGCGCGCCGCCGATTTGCCTGACTAGCTCAAGTCCGAGTGATCCATTAACAATTTCGTTTTTTGATCAGGTGCCTGTGGAGCCGATCCCGGTACTCCCGGGTGGGATCCTTTGCGCGATTGTTGCTTGTTTGATCGGTCCATCCGTGCAATAGAATGGCGTTCTTTTTTGTGCAGTCTGTATACGTGGATTATACTGGTCTACGGTACAGGAGATCGTCATGGTCAATTCGAGCACGTATGCCTACGATGCCGGTCCGACTGCGGATCCACGACGGCGAGGTTCTTTGCGGAGCCGGCCCATCGGGGATCACGGGATCGGATCACAGACCATATGCCCTGTTCACCCCGGGCGCCTGGCCGGGTTTCCGCTGACGCAATATCGTGGCGACGATCTCCGCCGGATCGTGTACTTCGACGCGGGGGAGGGCGAAGCCGTCGTCTTTGTCCACGGCTTGGGCGGAAACCTGACCCACTGGCAGTTCGTAGCCCCGGAGTTGGCCGGGTCCCACCGGGTGCTCGGTCTCGATCTGCCGGGTTTCGGCGAGTCTCTCCGTCCGGACGCGCCCTACACTTACGACCTTATGGCCGACGCGGTGCTGGGGCTGCTGGATCGTCGGGGCGTGGAGCGGGCCACCGTGGTCGGCCACTCCTTTGGCGGTGCCGTGGCCACCCTGTTGGCCCTTCGAAATCCGGACCGGATCAGCGGCCTGGTGGCGGTGAATCCCGCGGGCTATCACCGTTTTGCCTGGTGGATGCGAGCCGGCTCCCGGATCGCTCTGCACCCGGCAGTGACCATGCCCGGCCTCTTTTTGTCTGTACACTTCATCCTGGCCAATGTTTGTCGGGCCGACACCCCTGGCGTACGAGCCTTCCGGCGGTCGGCCCTGCACCTCGAGGGCGGCTACAAGTTCTTGGACGACCTCGCGTTTGCAGCCCACAGCCTACGTCCTGACATTGTGGGACGGGACTTCCTGGACCAGCTATCGACGCTCACGCAGCCCGCGCACCTGGTCTGGGGCGATGCCGACAAGCTCCTGGACTCCGCCCAAGGCGCCGAGGCCACCCGGTCCATGCCCGCCGGCCGTATCACCCGCCTCCCCGGCGTGGGTCACATGCCCATTTTCGAGCAGCCCGAGGCGGTGATTGACGCCGTACGAGACGTTTTGTCCCGGTCTGACGCCTGGCGCGATTCCCAACGTCACGCCACTCCGGCGACCGCTATGGCGTCCCAGTCCCACCCCGCCGCCGCATCGCCGTCCGCCAACACCACCTGGCGCAAACGCGCCAGCCGGCTCCTACGCATCGTGCACTAGTTTTCCGAGTTGTCGACGCCGTCGTCGCACACCTGCTCTACCTCCGGCGCCAGCTCACAGCAGAAGCTCACGAAGGATCTCGGCGGCGGATCCGCCCGGCGGGCCACGACGGGCGTACTCCCGTATTGGCACAGAGTGCTGTCGCGCATGGTCCAGCAGGCCTCCACGGGAAGGCGGTAGTCGCGCTCCACGGGGCGGCCGTCGGCGTAGGCAAGCGTGGGGTCGGTGTTGCCGGGGCAGGGACCGTCCACACAGACCTCCAGGCAGTGGGGCAGGTTCGTCTGGGTCTCTTCCGGAAGTCCGCGCTGCTGCACTTCGGTGACAAAGCAGCGGGGCACACAGGCGTCATTGCAGGGTTCTCCATCGCCGGGTAGACCCTCCGCCTCCGCTGGATCCGAGCAGCCGCGCAGCGGTAACTCGAAGCAGGTGGGGAGGAGCGTGACGGATATCCTATGCCCGAGTCCGGCGAGGGCGGGTGTGTAGTCCGCATGGCATATGGACGTCTTTGCCCATTGGTCCAGGTCCATCTCTCCATTGAATGCCGCCAGGAAATTGTGCAGTCGCACGCCCGGCGTGGCGGACATGGTGGCGTCCACCGAGCAGCTCGGCGCCAGTTGGGCCTGGCCCTGGGAGTCCAACTGCACCATGAGGGTGTCCGGCTCATCGAATGGGCCCAGTACGGCCGAGACCATGAGCAACTGAGGGTCGATGATGGTTTGGAGGTACGCGATGTAGGTTTCGACCCGCGCTAGCAGCCCGTCGGTGGCGTTTGGGGGGTGGCAGCTCTGTCGTGGGCCCGGTTCCCGGCCTCCCGTGTCGCAGGTCACGCCGTGCTCGAAGCAGCGGAATCCGGTGCGAGGACCCAGCCCACTGTCTTCGGGCGCGAAGAGGCGTGGATCGGCCGCGGAGCAGTCGTCGGCGGCCGTGATGAAGACGATACCGAGCTTTGCATCCTCCCGCCGGAATCCGGAGTTGTGCTCACTTTCGAGGGCCAGGCGCATGGCAGCCAGGGGTTGGGAGAACGGGCAGTCCTTCACGGTACCCTCCCCGACGCAGCCGATGACAGTGTCCAGTGAGCCCTCGTAATTTCGGCATCGCGGGCAGCCGGTATCTGGGTCGATGTCCAGCCAGGTGCCGGGCGCGTGTTCGCAGTTCTCCGCTACGCAGGTGTGCGAGGTGCAGGTGCTGTATACATCCCTTGTGAAGACACAACCCGACGGGGCCACGTCCTTGAAGTAGGTCGCTCCCACCGGGTACGCGCAGGTCGCCGTTCGCATGCGTCCCTCATGTCCGGTCTGTGGGCAGCCCGGTACCGGGGTGGTCCCCGTACCGAGCACCGTGGTGACAACGCCCAGGTGCAAGTCAGGCATGCCGCCGACCATGTGTCTGAGCCCTGCAGTCAACGCAGGCAGATTCGCCGCCAGCCGCTCCTGAAATCCCGCCATGGCAATGGAGTCGTCGACGACCAGCAGTAGATCCATGGGCCGTGCTTGGTCCTCATACAGGCTCAGGCACTGGGAATAGTGCACGTTGATGGGGTGCTGGCGGGGGCGAGGTTCGTCGCAGGCAACCAGGCATATCGAGCCCGCGAGCAGCAGGAGTGTTGTACCCAATGTCGTGAGTCGGTCGCGCATTTCGTGGTCTCCGGGTGAGTGAAGCTGCAATGGATGTGCCAGGTCTCCAGAGCCGGCAGGTGGCCCTACTGTGTAATGTTTACAGTATGTTGGCCGCAAACCCGGGGAGGCCCCACGGTCTCAAATGTCAACGTTGTTGCCAGGATCCTCTGGGGATCCGGCAAGGAGATTGACGGAGGTGCATACCCCCCGGGGTGCCTACGCCGCTACCCTGATGACGGAATCAAGGGACTTTTTTCCCTGGTCGCATACGGGCGATGCAGATCATCGTCGGGGCACTCGAGCGCCAGGCCAAGTGAGCTTGGTCCCGTTCGATGCCTCGAAAATGAGGTCCGCCCGGCACTTGGGCCTTCAAAGCGGCCACAACTCATGGACTTGGTTTTCAAGTGAGGTGATTGTGGCCGGATTATTGGGTGCAACGGCCAATACCTTTGGACTTGGCGGGTCCAAGTGTCGCCATGGTTGCCGTTTGGGCCCTCAAAGCGGTCACAACTCATGGACTTGGTTTTCAAGTGAGGTGATTGTGGCCGGGTTGTTGGGTGCAACGGCCATTCTTCTACTTTCCCTACGGGACGTGGTAGGCGTGAACGCACACGCCCTTGGCTGGCGCGGACCCCTGGCGAGGTCGCGGACGCTCGGGCAGCGCTCACCTTCTTTCTGATCAACAGAAAACCTGGCACGCCCGTACGTGGGCGGTTTCATCCAGCGTTCGTGCCAACGTCCGACACTCGACGCCTGAGACCTTGTCAGTCACCTGTGGCCATGTGAATGAAGGATGGGTGATCTTACACCACGATTCATCGCCGAGAACCGTCGCGGAACCCAAGTACGCTAAATTCCGTCAAACTGGGATCTGGCCCGTGGCACCCCGCGGGATCGGCACCTTTGACGTGTGGGATTGGCCCTTACCTGGGGATCCATGGTAAGATCCAAAGAAGAGTTTTTTCGTGATTTGTGAGGACCGTCATGCGTACTTTGCGGTTATGGGTCGGTTGGGCCGGGGTGACGGCCGGGGTGATGGCCGGGCTGATGGTTGGGCTGATGGCCGTGGCGATGGTTGGATCCTGTGCCGAAGGAGGAGGCGGAGCCGCGGGGTACTGCGGTGATGGGGTGGTGGACACCGACCTGGGCGAGGGGTGCGACGATGGCAACGCCGTGCCTGGTGACGGGTGCTCGCCTACGTGTATCAGTGAGCTGGGCACGGAGTTGGACTGCACCAACGGAATCGATGATGATCTGGACGGCCTGATCGACTGCGACGACCCCGGCTGCGCCACCCACCCGGGCTGTACGGGGACCACTGAGATTCAGTGCGGCGACAGCTTGGACAATGACGGTGATGGGGCCATCGACTGCGCCGACTCTGACTGTGCGGCGGATCCACTGTGTCAGTCCGCGGGCGAGCTCGTGTGTGACAACGGGCTCGACGACGACTCCGACGGGGCCGTCGACTGCGCAGACAGCGATTGTGATGCGCAGCAGTGTGGCGCCAATGGCCTGACTTGCCAGCTTGGCAACTGCGTATGCCCGACTGGGCAGACCACGGAGGTCCTGTGTACAGACGGCGTGGACGACGACTGTGACGGACTCGTGGACTGCTTCGACCCCGAGTGTGCCGGAGCCCCGGCCTGCCAGGGTACCGAGAACATTTGCGATGATGGCTTGGACAATGACAGCGACGGCTCGGTGGACTGTCTCGACGCTGATTGTGGCGGGGCGCCTTGCGGAGCCAATGGCCAGATCTGCAGCGGAGGGACTTGCGCCTGCCCTGGGGGCTCGAACGAGACCCAGTGTACTGATTCGACGGACAACGACTGCGATGGCGCTGTGGACTGCGCGGACTCGGACTGCGCTCTCAACCCGGCCTGCCAGGGTACCGAGAACATTTGCGATGATGGCCAAGACAACGACAGCGACGGCGCTATCGACTGCTTGGACTCGGACTGTACGGGCCAGCCCTGCGACGGGCTGGGGCGTGTCTGTGCCAGCGGCGTGTGCAACTGCCCAGGGGGCACGAGCGAGATCCTGTGTGCCGACTCGACGGACAACGACTGTGACGGAGCCGTGGACTGCGCGGACTCCGACTGCAGCGGAGTCTCCTGTGGCTCCAACGGCCTGATTTGCTCCGGCGGCGGTTGCATCTGCCCGGGGGGCACGATCGAGGTGTGCGCAAACTCCATTGACGACAACTGCAACGGCCAGATTGACGAGAACTGCGGCGGCAGCACGTGTACGGACGCTCATCCGGACTACAATGACTGCCCAGCGGGGGAGAACTGTATCCCGCAGCCCAACATCGGTTCAGATGGCATTTGCGAGACCCCGGTGGGCACAGGTACTCAGTACAGCGTGTGCCTCTCCCGGGCCGACTGTGCCCCGGGCTACACTTGCGTCAATGGACTCACCAGTACTTATTGCATGCAGTGGTGCTGGATCGCCTTGAACGACTGTCTTGATATCTGGGACACCTGCGTTGGTCTAGATCCGGCGGTGTATCTCAGCACCGCGCAGTGGGGGGTTTGCTGGGACTACTTGATGTAGGGAGCGTTGGAAGCGCCGGCGGGGATTGTCAGGTCATCCTCAGGTCCCGGGGGTGTAGGCGCTCCAGGGCTTGACCAGCAGGTCGGCCTCGGACTTTTCCGTTAGCGCGGTGGTGAGCAGGCGGGCGAGCTGAACATTGGTGAACAGCGGGATGCCCAGGTCCACGGCGGTGCGGCGGATCTGGTAGCCGTCGATGGATTCGGCTTCGGAGTACGACCTGGGGATGTTGATCACCAGGTCCACGTCGCCGTTTCGGAGGGTCTCCAGCACCGAGGGGGAGCCGCCCTCGGACAGCTTGCGCACGATCTCGACCTCAAGCCCGCGCTCCCGGAGGTGGGCCGCGGTGCCCCTGGTGCCGTAGAGCCGGAGTCCCATCTTCGCCAGCCTTTGCGCGGCGAGGTCGAACTCCTCTTTGTCGGGGCCGATGGAGAGGAGCACGCCCTTTTGGGGGCGTCGAAATCCGGTGGCCGCCAGGGACTTGAGCAGCGCCTCGTGCAGATCCTCGCCGAAGCAGGCCACCTCGCCGGTGGAGGCCATCTCCACGCCCAGGGTCGGGTCCGCCCCGGTGAGCCGCGAGAAGGAGAACTGAGGCGCCTTGACCACCACGTAGTCCATGTCCAGGGTGCGGTTCTCAATGCCCGATGGCTTGTGGCCGAGCATGATCTGCGTGGCCAGGCGGATGAAGTTCTGCTTGGACGCCTTGGACACGAAGGGCGCTGACCGTGACGCCCGCAGGTTGCACTCGATGATCTTGATGCGGTTCTTCTTCGCCAGGAACTGAATGTTGAAGGGGCCGGTGATCTCCAGGGCCCGGGCGAGCTTGCGCGCCGCCTGCTTGATGCGGCGCACGGTCTCCAGGTACAGCTTCTGCGGGGGGATCACCAGCGTGGCGTCCCCCGAGTGCACGCCCGCGTTTTCGATGTGCTCGGCGATGGCCCAGACCACCAGCTCTCCGTGGTCGGCCACCGCGTCGATCTCGATCTCCTTGGAGCCCGTTTCGAAGCGGCTGATCACCACCGGGTAGTCCGGCGACACCAGGGCGGCCCGGCGCAGGAAGTTCTCCAGGTGCTTGTGGTTGTGGACCACGCGCATGGCCGCGCCAGAGAGCACGTAGCTCGGTCGCACGAGCACCGGGAAGCCGAGGCGCTTTTTCACCTCGCCCAGATCCTGGTCGCCCGTGTACTCCATCCAGTCGGGCTGATCGATCCCCGCGTCGTCGCACAGAGAGGAGAACTTGTGCCGGTCCTCGGCGCGGTCGATGGACTCCGCTGTGGTGCCCAGGATGGGCACGCCCGCGGCGGCCAGGCCGATGGCGAGGTTGTTCGACACCTGCCCGCCCACCGACACCACCACGCCGATGGGCTGCTCGAGATCCACGATGGCCAGCACCGTTTCCAGGCTGATCTCGTCGAAGACGAGCCGGTCGCACACGTCGAAGTCCGTGGAGACCGTCTCGGGGTTGTGGTTGATCAGGATCGTCTCGTAGCCCAGCTCCCGGCAGGTCCGCACGGCGTTGACGCAGCACCAGTCGAACTCCACGGAGCTGCCGATGCGGTAGACGCCGGAGCCGAGCACCAGCACCCGGGGCTTATCGCCCGCGGTGGCCTCGTCGGTGTCGGCGTCGTAGGCGAGGTAGAGGTAGTTGGTCTGGGCCGGGTACTCCGCGGCCAGCGTGTCGATCTGTCGCCGCACGGGGACCACACCCAGCGTTTGCCGTAGCTCGCGCACCTCGGCCTCGCTGCGCTGGGCGAGTCGACCGATCTGTACGTCGGCGAACCCCGCCTTTTTGAGCTGCCGCAGCAGGTCGGCCGATAGCGGCCAGGGGGCCTGTTGGATCTCTTGTTCCTGCTCGGTGACCCGGTACAGTTGGTGTAGAAACCACGGGTCGATGCGGGACCACTGGTGGAGCTCTTCCACGGTCACGCCCTTTCGCATGGCGTGGGCAATGGCGAAGATCCGGTAGGGGTTCGGCGTCCGGATGGCGGACTCCACGTCCTGGACGACCAGGGTCTCTCCCTCGAGGCCGGTGACACCCACCTGGAGCATACGCAGGGCCTTCTGGAGGGCCTCCAGGAAGTCGCGGCCGATGGCCATCACCTCCCCAACGGACTTCATGGACGAGCCGATGGTGGTTTTTACCTGGCTGAACTTCTCGAGGTCCCAGCGCGGCACCTTGACCACGCAGTAGTCCAGCGCCGGCTCGAAGAAGGCCTTGGTGCGGCCGGTCACGACGTTGGGCAGGTTCATGAGAGTCTGGCCGAGGGCCAGGCGCGTGGCGATGTAGGCCAGCGGGTACCCCGTGGCCTTGGACGCCAGGGCCGACGATCGGGACAGCCGCGCGTTGACCTCGATGACCCGGTAGGTATCGCTCTGGGGATCCAGCGCGTACTGGATGTTGCACTCTCCCACGATGCCCAGGTGCCGGATGGTCCTAATGGCCACCTCCCGCAGCATGTGGTACTCGGCGTTGTTGAGCGTCTGGGACGGGGCCACTACGATGGACTCCCCCGTGTGCACGCCCATGGGGTCGAGGTTCTCCATGTTGCAGACGGTGACGCAGTTGCCCGCGCAGTCGGCCACCACCTCGTACTCGATCTCCTTCCAACCCTCGAGGCTCTCCTCCACCAGCACCTGGGAGACCTGGGAGAAGATGGTCTCCAGCGCCTCGTCGAGCTGGGCCTCATCCGCGACGATGGTGGAGCCCTGGCCGCCCAGGGCGAAGGCCCCCCGGAGCATGGTCGGTAGGCCGATCTTGGCCACGGCTCGCCGTACCTCCTCGGCGGTGGTGCACGCCACTGACCGCGCGGTGTACACGTCGATCTCCGCCAAGCGATCGATGAACAGCGCCCGGTCCTCGGTGTTGCGAATGGTCTCGATGGGCGTACCCAGCACCCGCACACCGTACCGTTCGAGCACGCCGCTGTCGGCCAGCGCGAGGCCGCAGTTCAGAGCTGTCTGTCCACCGAAGGCGAGCAGGATCGCGTCCACCCGCTCCCGCTCGATGATCTGCTCCACGTAGTGTGGTGTCACCGGAAGGAAGTACACCTCGTCGGCCAGGTGTTCGGAGGTCTGGATGGTGGCGATGTTGGGGTTCACCAGCACCACCGGGATCCCCTCCTCCTTGAGCGCCTTGATGGCCTGGGAGCCGGAGTAGTCAAACTCGCCGGCCTCACCGATCTTGAGCGCCCCGCTGCCTAGCAGCAGGATCTTTCGCGGCCGCGGCGGGTCGCCGGGCACGGGGGGGGTCACCGAAGCGGTTACCGGGGCGGTCATCGGGGCTATTCCTCCGCTCATGGCTCTGGTGTCTACTCTTCGTGCAGGATCTGTACGAACTCGTCGAACAGGACGCTGGTCTCCACGGGGCCGGGGTACGCCTCGGGGTGGAACTGTACGCTCATCCACGGCTTGCGGCTGTGTCGGATCCCCTCGTTGGTCCCGTCGTTCACATTGGCGAACCACTCGTAGAAGCCCTTGGGGAGCCGCGAGGCGTCCACGCCGTAGCCGTGGTTCTGGCTGGTGATGTAGCCGGTACCGGTGAGCCGCTCCACCACGGGCTGGTTCTGGCTGCGGTGCCCGTAGGGCAGGCGGTAGGTGCTCCCTCCCGCGGCGAGGGCGAGGATCTGATGGCCCAGGCAGATCCCGAAGACGGGCTTCCCGGTGTCCAGGTATCGACGCACCCGCTCGATGAGCCGCCCGACGTCCGTGGGATCGCCGGGGCCGTTGGAGAGAAACAGCCCGTCGGCGCCCAGATCGTCGGCGTTGAAGTCGTAGTCGTAGTGCACGCGGGTGACGTTTACGCCTCGGCTGACCAGGCTGCGAACGATGTTGTGCTTGGCGCCGCAGTCCACCAGCAGCAGTCGCCGGGATCCCGCGTCGGCGTCGAAGCGATCGGTGCCCGGCCGCGACACCTGATCCACCAGGGTTCCGATGTCGTGGGTGTTCGCCGGCAGCGAGTCGTCGTGATCGTCGGGGCAGAGCTTCCCCCGCATGGTGCCCTGCTCCCGAAGCTTTCGGGTGAGCCCGCGGGTATCCACGCCGGACAGGGCCGGAAGATTGTACTCCTTGAGCCAGCTCCCCAGGGATCGATCCGCGGCGTGGTGGGAGTAGTTCGGCTCGTACCGGCTCACCACCAACCCGAGCACCTGCACCCCCGTGGATTCAAAGGGGTGGGGTAGGCCGGTCTGCAGCAGCTCTCGCGGCACCCCATAGTTCCCGATCAAGGGATAGGTCAGCACCAGGATCTGGCCGCGATAGGAGGGATCCGAAAGCCCCTCCACATAGCCGGTCATGCCGGTGTTGAACACGACCTCACCGCACATCTCCCGGTCCGCGCCAAAACGCACACCCCGATATACGGCCCCATCTTCAAGTACAAGCTTCCAGTGGCTATCCATGGCGCCGTCACCTTAGGCGAGCTGCGTCAGATCTTCAAGGCGTCAGAGTGATACGTTTTCGGTCAGAGGCCGAGGGCGCCGATGAGGAGTGCCGCCATGGCGATGCCTACGGTGCTCAGGTACAGGCCCACGGTGAAGGTGGCGCCTCGGGTGGGGAGCCACTGGTAGCCGGCCCCGACGTAGACGCCGATGATATCGCTGTAGCGGAGCACGAGCTGGCCCTCGAGGCCGGTCCGCCGGGGGGAGAGGATGCCCACGGCGTGGAGGTCAAGGCTGAACTCGGGGCCCAAGGGGATCACCGTGCCGTCGATGGGCTCCACTGTGCGTCGGATGAGGTACGAGAGCGTCAGGCTCGGGAGGGCGTAGCCGCTCTGGTCCGCCATGGATACGCCGCCTCCCAGACCCAACGCCAGGCCGATGGACACCTGCGGTTCCGGGGTGTCGCCGCCGCCGCCGAGGCGGATGACCCGGTAGCCGAGCCGTGCTCCGGCCGCCATGGCCAGGCTTCCGCCATAGCCCGGCGCGTATCGGTAGCCGGAGGTGGTGTAGGCCTCCCACAACATCCGTTTCCCGTTGAGCCCGAAGCCTACTTTGTAGGTGCGGTGTTTCAATTTGGGGAAGATGGACTGGTAGTTCTGGGAGCTTTGGGTGTGGATCAGGAGCCGTGTCCCCGTCTTGTGCGTCCCCGTCTTGTGTGGGTGGAGTACGACGGTGAGGGTTGGGCCTCTGGTGAGGGGCTTTTTCGTCGCCTGGGGGCTGGGTAGGGCAGGGGGCTTTTTCGTCGGCGGTAGCTTTGGTGGGGCAGGGGGCATTTTCGTTGCCGGGGGCTTTATGGGGGGCCGGTGTGACCGCCGCTTGGCCGCGGTGATGGTTACGCGGAGGCGGTCGGTGGAGATCGAGGTGATACGGTAGCCTTTGGCCTCGAGCTCCTGCACGACCCGGCTCCGAGCACCCTGGGGGCTGTGTGGCAGGTCCACCGAACGGTACCTGCCCGTAGTACGGCAAGCCGCGAGGACCATGGACGCACAGGTACACACGAATAGGAGGAAAGAGAGGTGACGCATCAATGCCTCTGTAAAATAGAGGCCACGCTCCACTAAGCGTGAAAGACGATCCCGGGTGTGTCAATGACAATTGATACCCCTCCGGGGTCCGGAGCATCGAGGAAACCTTCCTTGGTTCGCGTTTGTGAAGAACCCTTCAGTGCTCGAGTCGCCGTAGGGGGACTCGAACGTGCGTCCGCTGGCTCGGTACGAGCCGCACCTGCCGCAGCTCGTGATGGTAGCCCACCGCGTAGATCTGGATCGTTGCGTCCAGGGGTGCGGATTGCGGGAACTGAACCGTGATCGGAAGACCCACTGGACGGGGTCCCAACCGCGTGAGGGATGGGGGCGCCTTGAATCGGAAGGTCGCATCGAGGGGGCGGGGCGCGGACTCCACCAATAGGATCCCCGGGCGCAGCTGTCGCTGGCCTCACTGCAGTGGGGAGTTTCTTTTAACGACAAGAATCCGGAGAAGACCGTATGCCGGGG
>JAOZUO010000070.1:0-27662 GCA_029938605.1 Deltaproteobacteria bacterium
GCGCATCATGCTGACTTTGGGCCATTTTCTCGAGTATCGGATAGTGGGGCTGGCGTTGCTGTTCTGGCTCCGTCGACGTCGCAAGTTCCGGGTACTGCTTGACCCCTGGTCCGCCGTTCCCAATACTCGAGCAGATACCACCCGAGGAGGTCAGCCGATGGCACGTGGAACCCGCGCATGGAGGTCGGTGAGTTGGATCGTCGTACTGGTGACCTGGCTGTCAGCAGCCGGTTGTGGTCCGAGCAGTGGGACCGATGCCGACGCGGCGCTGTCCACGGATGCCGACCCGGCGCTGTCCACGGATGCCGACCCGGTGACCATTCCGGACGCCGCGACGCTCGACGCCGGACCCGACGTCCGGATCGTTGAGACCTGTGGGTTCACCTACGACCAGGACTTCATCTATCCCAGCCCGCAGATGCCCCCCCCCGCGCCCTCGTCCGGCGCCGTACCGGCACCTCATCGCGTAGCCATCGAACCGGCCCCTTCGGACCATATCGCGCACGCCGAGCCTCCGCCCGACACCACCTGGCGAATGAGCTCCGCCGTCCATGGGCTGTACAAGGATTGGCCGGATCTGGTGATGCCCGGCTACACCGACAACATGCCGCTCTTTGGGCGGGCCGGTGAGTGGACCAGTGAAACCCGCTGTTATGAGCTGCCCTCCGGTGCCGTGCTGCTCACCCAGCCCGAGGCCTACGAACTCTACCGCGATATCGCCGAGCTCACCACCGGCGTGGCCTTGAACGACACACCGGGCGCACGTACCGTAGTGGGGTTGCGGGGTGGATACCCCGGGACCTTTGCGCACCACGGAAACCGCCCGGATCGGTTCAACGACACGCTCGTACTGCTTTGGATCGACGACGCCGGCGATCCAAACGTACGGGAGTTTCCGGTCAACACCGACACCGGGGCCTACGACTTCGGCGTGGACAGCTCCTCATCGCTGCGCATGAACCGACGGTATCACTACGTCAATAGCTGGCACAATACATACAACGCTCTGCACATCGATGAGCAGAGCTACCTGGTCCGAGACGACACCAACAACAACGGGTTCTGGGACAGTGACCGCAATGGCTGGCTACCGCCCCTGGGGGAAGACGACTACGAACGGACCGGGAGCGGTCACAACATCCACATGGGCTCGCGGGACGCCCCCCTGGGTACCGCGGTGGTGAATGTCTGGTCCGCCGGGTGCCAGGTCATCCCCGGAATGGCCAACTGGACAGAGTTCATCTACAACGCCTGGACGGCCCTGGACACTCCACTCAACTACTTCCTTGTAGATGTTCGGGACATCGATCCGCGAGTCTGGGCCCCCTGCACCCCGGATGGCACCCACGACTGCCCCCACGTCGTCGATGGCTTCCCCTTCGTGCACACCGCGAACACGGCAACCGTCACCACGCGGGAGTTCGACCTGTACAACTGCTCCACCGCCGACGAGAGCGGCCCCGAAGTGGTCTATCTGTTCACCGTGGACACCACCGGGACGCTCAACGTCGCCGTGGACGATGTGGACGGGGACGCCGTGGACGTCGATGTGCATCTGCTCGACGCCGACGCCCCCAGTTCCTGCCTGGATCGCGCACACATCTCCTTTAGCCGCACCATCGGCCCGGGCCGCTATTTCATCGTGGTCGACACCTACGTCGAAGGCACCACCGAGTTGAGCGGCCCCTACACCCTTACCCTGGACTTCCAATAAGAACTCTCGGTTCACTGCTCTGTTCGAGGCTTTGGTGATTGACTGGCTCCAAGAGGCGAGCATCTCCGCCGTCGCCAGGTTGTGCAACCTGAGTTGGGACGCCGTGGACGGCATCATGAGCCGAGCCGTGGCCCGTGGTCTTGAGAGACAGACCAAGGAGGATTTGCTGCTTATTAATGATGGTGCAGAGAGCCAGATCGCGGCACTACGCCGCCCACACGGATCCCGGAAGCGCCCTCATGGACGGTGGCCTCACCGTCCCCCTCGCTGCCCCCCTCGCTCCCACCGCCCCGCTCCCTTGACGCGCTCCCATCCCGTGTGCCCCAGGCTTGCGTGCCTTCGGCTACTGCTCGGGTGGCTCAGGTGCTATTGAGTGCGCGGGAGGGGGTGGAGGAAGCGGCAGGGAAAAATCATCCTTCGAACGATCTGGCAACTCCCCGCACACGACCTTGTCGCAGGCTTTTCCCGAAAACGCTTTGCCTGTGAACGGATTGCGCGGCGCTGATCCCATCCACGCAGCGGGCACTGGTCGGCCCCTTTGCTGGAGCGACTCGGCCCAGCACCTTCTCTGCGCCGCCAATCGGCAGCGCAACCTATGCGGCAGTAATCCGTTTTTTCTATCCTCACTCGAAATCACACTGAGCAATACCAGTCCACTGTTGTTGTACCGAAACAAGGACAGCACCCCCTGGGATTTGAAGACACGATCCAGGTACTTCTCTTCAGGCGTCCTGGTTCGCCAGGCCGCGTGCCAAGGAGGTTTCCCAGACAACCAGATCATCCTCCGGGCCAGTTGATCGTACGCCCGCAAGGTGTGCTGCTTTGAAAACCACGGCCAGCCACCCCAACCTATGCTGTTTTCCTTGAGCACTTGGTCGATGGAGTCGTGGAACCACTTTCGCAGACAAACCAGCGCCCTCGGCATCGGAGTAGGCAGGGTATCAAAAGAGCGTAGCCGCTGCCAGATCGCCTGCTGAAGCTTAGGGCCAGATTTGGGTGTGGCCAAAACAAAGCGAAAGGCTTCGCCAACGGTCCGAATGGAAATTTCCGTCAGTAGATGAAACATGACATTTCCCTGACAGGTTGTTAGATCTACCAGACGATCAAACAGTGCAATCAATCTCCAGCCTGGGGGGTCGGGCTCTCCCAGTTGGATTTCGGAGACCGCATGGACCACCAACACCCGGACGATCGCGTTCAGGTTGAATATCTTTAAGGTGCTGTCCGGGTCTCTGGACTGACATTGGTCGGCTAGACAGCCTGGGGCCATCAGCTCATTTCGTGTCTGCTCGATGGAAGGAGTCAGAGCACGCAGCCGCCGGCGAATATCCTTGAGGTCAGGTAGCCAAGGTCCCGGCTCCGGCAAAGCGCCGATACCGAATTCCCGCCATAACGCACGCCGATCAGCCTTTTTTTGCTTCGACTCATTGAGGTATCCACTATGCCTGAGCGCAAAATCCAGGTAGGTTCTGAATCCCTGATCATTGAACACCAGCATTTTCAACACTGGGGTGTTCGGTGGAGAACTCGGTAGCTCGAGGCTCACCTTGTCCAGCTTCGGGTCCTTGGGCATGGAATCGCGATTGGCCGCCACGATCATGGCAGCAACCACCACAAAGGCGACCACACCAATACCGCCGAAGACAAACAACACCCGCCGCAAAGCCCTGGAGCCCAACCCCCGTCGCCTATTCCCTGGGCTCGACGCGCATTCCCACTGAGCGTTACTGGCTTCTGCAAGACGTTCTCTTTCATTCATGATCCCCAAACTCCATCGATGCCCGTACCAGATACTAGCACCCATGCGACTCGACCCATAAGGCGGCGGCCTCACCGATCCCCTCGCCGGCGCCCTCGCTCCCACCGCACCGCTCCCTTGACGCGCTCCACTCTTGGACTGCATTGTTGCAGTTGGAAGGAATCGGGATCGCCATGGCTGCACCAAGACAGGCCCACACCCTCACGCTGAACATCGATCTGATGGCCGATCTCAGCGGGTTTGGCTCCTCCAAGCGGCTGACCGCTGCGCACCATCGGATCACGAAGCACTACGCGTCGCCCCTGTTGTTCGGCCCGCCGCCCAACGACGAGCTGGCGGCTTTGGTGATGCACCTTTTCACCGAGGACGAGGCGGATCTTGCCCAGCACCTACCCCCACTCTGGCCCCGCACGGCGGCGAGTGTGGCGCGGAAGTCCGGGCGGGACCGCTCCGAAGTGGAGGGGGTGCTCAACCACCTCGCCGACCACAAAAAGGTCATCGCCTCTGCGGGGCGACCCCGGCGCTACACAATCCTGCCCGTGGTACCGGGCACCTTTGAGATGGTGCTCATCACCACCGATCCGTCCACCCGCAACGCCTGGCACCGGACCTTCTCCGAGCTGTTCGAGGACCTCTATTCCGACGGCTACATCGCCGACTACATGCGCCAGTCCCGACCTCCCATACGCTACCTGCCCGTGGCCGCGGTGGCCGGATCCCTGTACCAGGCGTGGCCCTCTGACCACCTCGAGGAGATCCTGGAGCCCTACGACGACTTCGCCGTGGCAGCCTGCCAGTGCCGCATGGCCATGGCCCTGTTGGGCAAGGGCTGCGGCAAACCCCTGGACAACTGCACCTCCATCGGCCCCATGGCCCGGCATCTCATCGACAACGGTACCGCCAGGCGCGTGGACCGCGCCGAGGTGCTGGCCCTCAAGCGCGAGGCCGAGGAGCACGGCGCCATCACCTGGATGATGAACGAGTTCCACACGCGCCAGGGCAACATCAGCTGCTCCTGCTGCGGCTGTTGCTGTCACGGCCTGCGCACCCTGAGCGAGCACAACGCCCCGGGCCTCATCTCCAAGCCCCACTTCCTGCCCCGCAAGGTCCCCGACCTGTGCACCCTGTGCAAAAAGTGCGAGAAAGTCTGTCCCACAAAGGCCTGGAAGATCATCCCCGATCCGTCCCTGCCCCCAAAGGGCAAGCGAGCCCAACGCGAGGGGGCCATGGGCGAGCGACTCATCTTCGACCAGGCGCGCTGCGTGGGCTGCGGCCTCTGCGTGGTGGGATGCAAGCCCGGCGCCCTGGAGCTCGTGCCCGTGGCTGACGCCCAGCCCCCGGAGAGCAGCTACCTCGAGCTCCTCCTCAAGATGGCCCCCGACTTCACAGCCAACACCGCCCGCATCTTCCTCCAGCGCATCTTCGGCCCCGCCGGCCCGAGCATCCACTGGTGATCCGGTGGCGTGATATACTGCGAAATCCAACATTTGAAACCCAGGTGAACCGATCATGCATTCGTCGCGCCATCTTGCGGCCCTGACAGCACTGCTCTGGGGCTTCGGGGTCGGAACACCTGCGAAAGCTCAGACCTGGACGTTTCATGGAACCACCCTCGCCGGGGATCAGATCGACGCGGTGCGTGGACCTGGGGACACGATCCATGTGGTGTCCACCCGCTACTACCAGCTCGACGTGAGCGGCTCGGTGCTGGTGGACGAAGACGTGGGGGACTCCCAGCAGTGCTCACTGTGCTTTCCCCCGGCCATCGCCGCGGGGGACGACGGCACCGTACACCTGGTGACCCGCCACGCCGGAGACATGACCAACGGGTACGACATCCGCTATCGACGACGGGCCACCGGCGGCACCTGGGATCAGGACTACCTCTTCGGGGCTCGGGTCACGCGCAACTACGTGGTGGGAGTGGCCTGGGCTGGACCGGGGCAGGTGTTCCTGAGCTCATCGGAGGCGGGGAGCAACGTGTGGGGAGATCACCACATCTGGCAGGCGAATGCCGGGGCCGCCGCGCTGCTGGGCAGCGTGAGCTCCATTTGGCGCGCCGACTGCGATGGACGCATGCGGGGCATCTCAGGGCGGGTGTTCATGGTCTCGGGCAAACCCGACGGCGGAGGTGTGGGGGCGTATTTTCTCCACGGCAACCCGGGGGCCAACCTGGCCACCGAGCTAAGCGCCAACATCCAAACCCACACCGCCCTGACCTACCGCACGGGCTTCCCCGATCTCTACGTGGACGGCACCGACACCGTACACTTCAGCTACGGCGCGCAGCATACGGTGTACTACAACAAGTACACCTCCGCCGGGGCGAAGGTCTTTGGCAGCGACAACCAGATCTTCAACGGCCTGGGCGTCTGGCATCTGGAGTCGGGCCTGTCCGCCGTCGCCGCTTCAGACGATGGAAACACCGTCGTCGCTGTGGCCCTGCTCAGCGACGGCAGCCAGCAGGCCGGCAACAGCGACCTCTTGTGGGCCTACTCCATGGACGGTGGGTCGACCTGGAGCGCGCAGCAGGACGCGGGACACAACACCGACGGCGGCGAGGGGCGTCGCCGACCCCGGCTGGTGGCCATCGGCAACAAGTTCTTCCTGTTTTACAAGGACAACGCCAACTCCGGAATCAGCCTGGCCACCCTGGACGTCATCGTGGACGCCGACGACGACGGATATCCAGCCGGGACCGACTGCAACGACAACAACCCGAACATCAACCCCGGCGCCGTGGAGCTCTGCAACGGCATCGACGACAACTGCAACAACATCACCGACGAAGGCTGCGCGGTCGACGCCGGCGTGACCGACAGCAGCCTCCCCGACGACGGGGGACCTAATCCAGATCCAGACGCCCAGATCCCAGACCCGGACGCCGACCCCGACACCGACGCGCAAGCCAACACCGACGCGGGCTCGGGAAACGGCACGATCCAAACCGGTTGCTCCTGTGGCGCAGCGTCTCACAGCGGCCCGGCGTCTCCCAGCGGCCCGGCCCACACGCCTCCCCTCGCACTTACGCTCCTGCTACTCCTCTGGCTGCTTTGGCATCGTCGGACAAAACGGATGTGACTACGCCCGAAGCCATGGCTACCGCGGTAGCCATGGCCACCGCGGTAGCCATACGACTGCACGGTTCTTGCCTGCCAAACCGAAAGGATCTCAACTGGTTCCACCGCAACTTCGCAAGAGCTACCTTATGTCGCCACTGCGGCGTCGATGCCCCTCTTGAATCGATGTAACATTTTGTTATTTATTGATTAGCAGAAAAACAAACCACTCGGGAGACCGCTGGCACAGCCATTGCAAAATACCCGGTCGTCCCCTAATAGGCACCATCGCCAACCGCGGATAAAACAGTCGCGGGAGGCTCAACACTCTCTCTAACCCTACGAGGAGAAGTCATGAAAAAATTGATGCTTTCGCTGATGCTGGCCGTGATCTGTGTGCTGGCCTTCGCCGTATCGGGCTGCAACACCGCATGTACCTCCGAAGACCAGGACCTATGCAGAAACCAGCACAACGATTGCACCTGGGACTGCGATCCGTTGTCCGGCGGCTACGATGATTGCGTGGACACCTGCGACGACGAACTAGACAGCTGCCTCGAAGACGCCGGCTGCTGAGAGCAGTCACCTCGGTTCATCTTCCCAGCGTCCTTGCCCTTCTTTGCCGCTCGCCCGAGGCCCCCCGGAGGATCAGCACCCACTGCTTGACGACGTAGGCAAAAATCGAAGATACTCATGAAAATGGGTTTATCCGGCGATTGTGTTGGCGTGGCAGCGGTCTGGGGGGCTGTGGTGCGTTGCGGGGCGGCGGTACTGGTGCTCGGAGCGGTGACGCTGGTGGGTTGCGAAAAGCCCGACCCGGTGCTGCTGCTCACCGTGAGCGCCGAGACCCGGGTGGAGAGTTATGACCTCGTGGTGGTGGACCGGGAAAACCGGCAGGTCGTGCTACGACGGATCGGCGAGCCTGTGGACAGCGACAATCCCCTGCGGGATATCAGCGAGCCGGGCCAAGCGCTTCGGCTGGCCTTGGACTTCGAGCGTCCGGGCAGGTACCTGGTTCACATGGTGGGGCGGTCCATGAGCGCGACCCAGATCGCCACCAAGGTATTGGAAATCAAGGACCTGGTGCGGCAGTCGGTGACCCTCATTTCCATCGAAGGGCTGGATGTCGACGGAGACGGGTTCTTGTCCCGGGAGGCCTGCCAGCTGCTGGAGTCGCCCAACATGGACTGCGAGGAAAGCGACTGCGATGACGGGGATCCGGCCGTGAACCCGCTGGCGGTGGACGTGTGTGGCAACGGATTGGACGAGGATTGCGACGGTCTGGACCGCCCCTGTGTAGACGCCGACTTCGACGGCTCGCCGGTTGGCGAGGACTGTGATGACAATGATCCTCAACGATTTCCGGGGAACCCCGAGGGGCCCAATCTGTGCCCCTCCACGAAGCATCCCTTCGGGCTGTTAGAGGCCCGGTGCGACGACGGAATCGACCAGGACTGTGATGGTGTGGACCCCATCTGCGAAATAGACGCGGACTGCGACGGGAGCCCCGCGGGAGAGGACTGCGACGAGTCGAACCCGGACATACATCCTGACGCGGTGGAGGTGTGCGGCAACGGCATCGACGAGAACTGCATCGACGGACCAGACGACGGGTGCCTGAGCTGCGATCTGGACGGAGACGGCTTCCAGCGCGACGATCCCGCCACCGGGTGCCCCACGATGGACTATCCGGCCGACCTGGAGATCGACTGCGATGACAATGACGCCGGGGTGTTTCCGGGGATCACCGATCTGTGTGGCGGCATGGAGGGAGGCTCGGCGCCATGCGCGGCCTATCACCTCTGCGACGGCCGGGACAACGACTGCGATCAGGAGGTGGACGAAGGCTGTCCCGACCCGGCCTGCGACGTGGACGCCGATGGATTCATGCCCGCGGGGGCGTGCAACCCGCCAGTGGGTCAGGAAGACTGCGACGACAACAACGCCATGATGTACCCCGGCGCGCCAGATATCTGTGGCGACACGGTGGCGCAGAACTGCAACGCGGATCTGCCCTGCGAAGGAGATCTGGACGCAGACGGCTACGACTCCACGACCGACTGCGACGAAACGAATGATGCGGTGAACCCCGGAGCCACCGAGGTGTGCAACGGCATCGATGACGACTGCGACGGTCTCATCGACGAGGGGAACCCCGACGTCTTGGGGAACCCCATCGGGGATCAATACTGCAACGACTCGAGCTTCGGCCTCTGCGCGGATCCAGCGGGGGCCGGGCGTTGTATCTGCTCCCGCCTAACGGCGTCTTCGGCCCCCCTTCCCGCCGACCGCGAAATGTGCGCCGGCGAGGATCTGACGGCCTCGGCGTCGCCGCGGTGCTTCTTCGCGCCGCAGCCCGAGCCCGAGCAGTGCGACACCGTGGACCACGACTGCAACGGCGTGAGCGATGCCCCCGATGGGGACAACCTGCTGGAGCTCGGAGATCCCTGCGCTCCGAACCAGGGAGTCTGCGTGGCCGGGACGGTGTTGGGATGTGACCTCACCCACGAGACCGACGGCCTCATCAACGTACACTTTGTGTGCTCCGCAGACACCGTGGGGCCACGGCCCGAGCAGTGCAACGGCTTCGACGACAACTGCAACGGCGTGGTTCCGGTCAGGGAGCTGGATCCGGACGAAGACGGGCTCATGGCCTGCAGCGGCTGCGCAGGTCTGACGCTGGCCTCCGGCATTGTGGGGTGCAACGACTGCGCCGCGCACGACTCGAACCAGGGCGATTGCGGAGGCGCCACTCCCGACTGCTGCTACGAGCAATGCGTGGATCTACAAAACAACTTCAGCCACTGCGGGACCTGTGACCACGCCTGCAGCACCTTCCGGGCCACGACCTGTCAAGGGGGGCAGTGCCTCTGCGGGGGGGGGGCGGAGTGCGGCGCGGGGACGCGGTGCGACGAGGACGAGTGCATCTGCGACAAGAACTCCTGCGCCCTGGGTTGCTGCGAGGACGGGGTCTGCTACAGCCCCCCCTCTTTCCACCACTGCGGACTGGGAGGCAAGGACTGTTCTGAATGTGATTCGGGGGAATTCTGCATTGTCGACAAATGTGTTTCCATTTGAGATTTAGAACTTGATGGTGGCGCGGAGCTGAACGGAGTGGGCGTTACTGGCCTTGGCGGGGAAGCCGGAGTTCGCGCTGTAGAGGCCCGTGGGGCGATTCAGGGCGTCGAGGGGAAAGAAGACGCCGTAGGCGATGCCGGCGAAGAAGCCCGCCTCGGGCCAGCGGTACTCCAGATCCACATCGAGCTCCACCCCGTAGTGGGGGCTGTTGCCCGGGGTGGCCACGGGCTCCAAGGCATAACTATAAATCATGTCCAGGCGGGCGGTGAGGTTGTCCAGCACGTGGTAGGTGACCGAGGGCTTGATATAGCCGGCGTTGTGGACGGTGCCCATGAGCTCCCGAAAGAAGATGAGGTCCACGCGGTAGTTGGGATCGAAGTGAAAGAGGGAGTTGGTTTTGTTGGCGCCGCTGACGGGGAACTGCCCGACGGAGGAGGCGTGGATCTGGCCGTCTTCGCCCTCGAGACGGTCGTCCCCCGAGGCCATGCCGAGCTCCATGCCGAGGACAAGCTTGTTTTGCAGGAGCCGGTAGGAGCCGCGCAGCACCCAGCCGAACTGCTGGAAGGTGAGATCTTTGTCGTCACCGGTGGCGGAGGCGCCGGTGATGTCCTCGGTGTGGCGGATCCAGCCATATTTGTACACGCCCTCGAACTCGAGCGAAAGCGCCTTCCAGTTCAACCGCAACCACAGGTCCGGCATCATCACAAAGACCTTGCGGCTCATCAGTTGGTCGGCGAGGTCCCCAGGATCGCCCGAGTCGCTCGTGAGGCCAGTGGAAGTGGAGTAGGCGTAGTCCAGCTCCTGGCGCTTGAAAACCCAGCGCGTGCCGTAGTTGAACACCACCTCGCCGGCCCTCAGGCGTTGACGCACCTTCTCGGGCGTGTCGATGCGGCCCAGCAGCACGGTCCACTGCTGCAGGTCGTCGGCCGGAGTAAGGTCGTAGGGTTGGCCGGTGTTGATGGCCACCTGGTCCCCGTTCAGGTTCAGGGTGGTCAGGCCGCTGGCCCCGAAGTCCCAGGCGAATCCCACCCAAAGGTTCACCACGGGGATCGTCGTGGCGAAGAAGATCCGGTCCACGGTGTCGCCGAAGTCGCTGTCGGTGCACCGCGATGGGTCACCTTTGTGGCGCACGGTCCAACGCTTCTGGGCCGCGCAGGTGCCGGAGTTGGCCGTAAGGCCCAGGCCCCAGTGATCCGGCATTCGGCCGAAGCTGAGCCGACCGAAAGGCAGGTCCACTTCGCCCCACACATGCTTGACCAACACGGCGTCATACCAGCTATTGGTGCCGGCCTGCACCACCGCCTGGCTCTCGGACAACCCGCTCACCGGCGCGCTCACCGGACGTTCCGTGGTGTCGGTGCGGTACCCCTCGGGGGTGGAGCCCAGCACCAGGTTGTCGAAAATATCCACTGTCATGCGCACGCGCACCCGACTGTGCACGTTGAATGTAGGCGCCAACCGCAGGCGCATGTTGGACGATAAGATGGTCTCCTTGCGACAGAAGTCCGGCCGATCCGTTCCGGAGCAGAGCCCGCCGCTCCCGGTGTCGTAGGCCTGGAGCGGGCGCAGAAACGGCGGCAGGGAGCCGGCCCCGGGATCCACCGAGAGCCCCAGATTCAGCCGGTAGAAGACATCCGAGCGCATCCGAAGGTAGCCGTTCATCTGGAAGAACTGCATGGGCTTCTTCAGCCCCCAGGTGTCATGGCGAGTCTTCTTCTTGGGCCGCCTCTCGCCCTTGCCCTGCTGGGCCACCTTGGGCTTGTCGGGCTTGCTCTTTTCGCCCCGACCCATGCGCCCACCCCCTCCGCCCATGCGCCCGCCCATCTGGGCCAGGGCGGGCTCGGGACACACCAGTAGGATCAGCGCACACGCTGGCGCCAGCCACCGCTTCATCGGATGCTCCTGTCGGTAGAGTTCGGAAGGCTCCCCGCGCGGGTCGCCAGAAAACGTTTCTTAGGCGCAACGCGGACGCGGAGGGTTGCCCGGAACCCTGAGAGCGCCACGGAAGCGCCACGGAAGCCTCCCAAAGAGCGCCTCTGTCCACGGTCGCCTTTCCATTGTAGGATCCGCTCCCATGAGCGAGCCCAACGTGCCAACTGTGCGGAACGTGCCCAATGTAGAAGTCGCCGACGTGACCTTGCGAGAGCACGGCCAGACCGTACCCGAGGAGGGGCTGGAGGACTTCGACTCCGAGCTCCGCATACGCACGGCGCTGGCCCTGGTGGAGGCGGGGCTCCGTCGGCTGGAGCTGGTCTCCTGTGTGTCTCCCCGGGTGGCCCCGGCCATGGCCGAGGATCTGATCCGGGAGGTGGCCGAGGGAGTGGGCCGGCCCGAGGGCGTGCGACTGGTGACCCTGGTGCCTAACCATCGCGGTTTGGAAACCTTCGAGCGCGCGGGCCTCGGACGGGACGGGGCGGGCCACAGCGTCGGACTGTTCCTGTCGGCCGTCCCAGAGCACAACCGCGCCAACCTGGGACGCACCATCGAGGAGACCTTCACCGGATACCGCGCCCTGGCTGCCGAGCTGCGCCGCACGGACACCGAGCTCATCGCCTACGTGTCGGCGGCCTTCGGCTACCGGCCCCGCCCCGTGGACACGGTGCTGCGAGTCGATGACGACGCCCTGTACGATTTCGTGATGCGCTTTTTTGAGCTCGGCGCCTGCACCGTAACCCTGTCGGACCTTCAGGGAGTGGCCGGCCCGGCGCGCACCGAAGACACCCTGGCCGCGCTCCTGGAGCGGGTCGGCCCGGACCACGCCGCGCGCCTGGGATACCACCCCCACCATCTGGATCCCGAGGCGGGGCTCGACCTGGTGAAAGTGGCCTACGATGTCGGCGTCCGCCGGTTCGACGCCTCCCTGGGCGCCACGGGAGGCTGCGTCACCGGCGCGCCGGGCAACGTGCCCACCGAGGGCGTCCTGGCAGTTCTGGAGGATCGGGGCGCCTTCACGGGTATCGATCGCGAGGCCGTAGTAGACGCCTCGGAGCGGTTCACCAAGGGTTTAGGGCCCGTCCAGAAATAACTCGATCGCCCGATTGATTTCGGACCACCCCATAAGTGGACACGGAATATCGGATACCCACCCCTCACACGCATGTGCCATACTTCCCCCATGCGACTCTGCCTCCCCACCGCCGGTCTCCTGTGCGCCTTCGCGCTGCAGTGGGCGACCCCGGCCACCGCGGCGCCCGAGTCCCACGCCCCCCGGGACTCCCCTGCCCGCCCGACCGAGCCGCGGCCCCATCCCTCGGTCACGGCCTCGGTCACGGCCACGGCCGTCCATGACGCTCCCCGAGAGGCGCCCATCCGGGGCTACGTCTCCCGGGGCGTTCGCTCGCGATTCTGTATTGGCGCCGGCCTGCACATGGGAGTCAACTCGCTCACCACGGCGAGCCCTCTGATCTCCGGTGTGGGCGTCCACTTCCGGGCCAGCGGCGTGATCGGCCTCACCATGGAGTACGACTTCAAACGGGTTGCCAAAACCCCGGCTCCCGGAGATGTGAGCATCGAGGCCCTGCACTTCATCCCCAATATGCGGTTCGCCGCGGTGATCTACCCCTATCGCTGGCGCATGCTCGGCCCCTTTGTCATGGTCGGCATGGGCATCGACACCGTCTCCAATGAGGATCGCGCTAACTTCCAGGTCGGACTGGGCCTGGAGGTGACCGTCTGGCACGACCGATTCGCATTTGTCGCGGAGTTCCGAGCCTTTATACCGCGCCCCACGGACGTGGAGAAGCACAAGGAGCGGCTGGAGATCACCGGGGCCACCAACATTCCTTCCACCCGGACCTACTACAACGTAGACAACCTGCTGTTCACCCTATCCGCCCGTTTTTACTACTAATCAGCCTACAACACCCCTCTCCCACCGTCCTTGGCCACCTGACCGATACCGCGATTGCCAGGTTTTCGGATATAGTCAATGGTATGGCGTGGTTTACCCAGCGAGCAGTGTCACGAGCAGGGGCCGTCCTTTCGGGCATGCGGCGACGTGCGAGGCGGGCCCAGGCGATGGTGGAGTCGGCCATCGTCATCCCCTTGATGACCTTCATGATCCTCGGCGTACTCCAGCTCACCATGGTGCAGCATGCACGGATCATGACCGAGTACGCGGCCTTCAACGCCGCGCGAGCGGGCATCGTCTGGAACGCGGACCCATGGATCATGGAGAACGCGGCCATCATCTCGCTCATGCCCACCTCGGATCGGCTCATGGACGACCTGACCGACCCCGAGGCGATGGTCAAGAAGATCGTCATGCGAGCGCTGATGTATCAGATCAACCGCCGCCTTCCCGAGGCGGTGGACCTGGTCAACCAGGGCACGGACAATCTCATCAGCCAGCTCCCAGCCGGCCTGCAGGGCAACGCCGAGGGCATGCGGGATATCATCGTTGCCCAGGCCGCCAACTGGGCTGACGCCGCCCTCCAGTCCGCCGTCAAGCAGGCGCTGGGGGGCAGTAACATCCGCATGGTGCAGGTGGAGATCCTCAACCCCAAGATGCGCAACTTCAGCCTGCTCGGGGACAAGTTTGAGATCGAGTTCGACTCCATCCGCGAAGGCTCGGCCTGGCGGCGGGAGACCCAGCTCACCATCCAGGTGCGCTACCTCTATTTGATGAAGATTCCCTTCGCCAACTGGATCATTCACTCAGCCTGGCGCGCCCACCGGGCGGGCATCGCGCTGTACGGAGCGGTGTACAACCCCCATACGGACGCGAACGACTCCTCTATGTTCTCCAAGGGTGGCCAGCGGCCCGATCTCCAGGGGAGCACGAACCTGGACAGGATCCTCGCGAATCTGGCCACCGGCGATCCCGGCGTCTACCTGGTGCCCCTGCGGGCCCAATACACCATGCGCATGCAGTCGGACCCCTACCGCGTAAGCCTCATGACAAACGACGCGGTGGACAACTGATGGGTTGAAGCCAATGACGATGAACAGAATCGAAGAGAGAATTGGCATCAGACGCAGCTTACGGCGGCAGCGGGGTCAGGCATTGCCCCTGGGCGCCCTGGGCCTGCTGATCATGGCTTTGGCGATCATCGCCACCATGAACCTGGGCCAAGCGGTGCACGAAAAGATCAAGCTGCAAAACAGCGCCGACGCGGCGGCCTACTCCCTGGCGGCCATGGAAGCCCGCGCCTTCAACTTCATCGCGCTGACCAATCGCGTGCAGATCGTTCACTACAACTCCGCCATGGCCTACCAGAGCTACCTCAGCTACGCGGGATACTGCAAGGCCATGATCGGCACCGTTAGGGATCTGTTGGAGGATCTGAGTCTGTCGATACAGACGGGGACCCAGTTCCCCTACCCGGCCAACGTCCCGTATTTAGCCATCACAGGGTACTTCAAATTAATTGCCAAACTCGCGGGCTTTCTCTTCACGATCGCCGATAATGCGTACGAGGTCATCCACGAAACGGCGCCACTCGTCGTCGATGCCCTGGGCGCCTTCAACAAGGCGTCCATCTGGCAGATGCAGTTCATACGTGCTTTACAGATAAACGCGCACTTGATCACGGGGATGCAGGACTTCGTCAAGGCCAACGACCCCACGATGACCTACACGGCGAAGAACCAGATCTACAACATCGCGCTCAACGGGGCGCTCAACTCCCTGGAGTTCCGGTCGGCCTTCGACCGGGCGGCGGGGCTGAACCCGTTTTGGCTGGACGCCATGATCAAGGGCTCCGGTGACCTGAAAGACTATGCGGATCAGGATAACGACCAGGTCAAAAGCGCCCAGTCCATCATGACCGAGATCGCCAACGCCAGCCGGTCCCACGAGAACATCTTCAACCGCACCATGGGCGGCTTCGACCTGACAACGGTTTTCGTGGCCACCGTGGGCGGCGAAAAGCACGGTCAAACCAAGCTCATCAGCAAGAAGGAAACCCCCGAGCCCGAGCCCAAGGTCGAGGAGATGCACAAGGACAAGTCGAACTACCTGCAGGGCGACACCCTGGCATCGGACGACTACCTACAGGCGGGCTTCGGCGTGGCCACGGCAGCCATCGCGTGGGTGTTGCTGTTCCCCAACGGCATCGCAAAGCTCGGCGACGGCATCGTCGCGGACACCGACGGCGGCAAGCACTACAAGTACGACCACACCGGCAGCGGCGGCGCCGCCCCCGGCGGCATGTCCTCGGTGCTGATCCTCCCCCCCGCCCAGGGATCCATCGCCAACTCCGTCACCAAGGACGGAGACAGCGATCACAAATGGCAGGGCATTTCGTCCTTCTTCAAGTTCAGCCCCAGCGCCGAGAAAAACGCGGACTTCAACCAGCCGTCCACCTGGATCTTCCTGAACAAGCATCACTCCGCCTTCCAGTCCGGCACCGGGTCGGGCGGGCGCCCGTGGCACTACAAGTTCACCTGGAACAACGGCGGCTCCTACAACGACGGCAAGGACAAGGACGGTATGGGCGTGGGCGGCGGCAAGTACGACGGGGCGGTCTCCCTGGACACCACCATCGGAGGCGAGCGCAGCCACTTCCTGCTCGAGGGTCTCAACGTCATCTCCCGGGGCATGGTCTACTACCATCGGCCCGGCGTATGGGACGAGCCGCCCAACTTCTTCAACCCCTTCTGGCGCGCTCGACTCGCGCCCGTGGGCGCCAAGCTCATGAACGTATGGGAGCGATTCCTGGGCTCGAAGATCAAGTCCAATTCCGACAGCGCGATGATGAGGATGGTGGTGAATCTGGTGCGCAACTTCATCTCGGACGTGTTCTTGCGAACCATCACCGCGGTGATGACGCACTAGGAGAAAGGAGCGATGATGCGATTGATGAATCCCAGGTTCCGTTTTCGTTTCCGCTCCCGCCGGGCGCAGGCGCTGACCGAGTTTGCCATCGTGGCGCCGGTGATGGTCACCTGCCTACTGTTCTCCATGTACTTCTACGAGGTCATCCAGATCAAGCTCAAGGCGCAGGAGATCGGGCGTTTCGCGGCTTGGGAGTTCACCTCCTTTCCGCTGCATGACTACAAGACGGGCAAGACCAAGGGCTTCTCCGCCGCCAGGGCGGATATCACGGTGGACGTGCTCAAAAAGTACGCGAACCTGAAGAGCGGCACCTTGGGTATGCAGTCCAAGGCCTTCGCCGTGGGGTGGAAGCTCCCCATCGTCATTATGCGCGACCAGACTGAGCCGAAGATCCCCGGCGGCTCTCTGGTGAACATGCTGTTCAGCTTCGCGGGGTTCGCCATCGACGCCTTCACGGTCATGAATATGGAGTTTGACAACTACGTGCTTGGGGCCATGATGATTGGCTACTACGGCGAGAAGTACCAATGGTTCGGCGCGGGGTACAACCGGTTCAATCCACCCAGGAAGTGGGGATTCAACCCCAAGGGCTATCCGAAGGTCACCGTGCGGCTGGGCTACGAGAACCTGCTCATCAACAAAAAATTCATGCAGAGCTGGTTCGGGCCCAAGCACTTCATGGCCAAAAAGCATAGGTTCACCGAGACGGTGGCCGTGGTGTCGGACTCCTGGCGCATGAACTACGGCGAGAACATCGAGGGGACCCAGGACAACAAAAAACCGTACTTCAGGCAGGTGGACCGCATGGCCTTCGTGACCCCCGCCATCCGCAACGGCATGAAGATGTATACCCTCATCATCCAGGTGGCCGCCGGGCTCTGTGCCGTGGCCGCCTTCCACCCGCCGCTCACCATGAACCCCACCGAGACGGCGCTGGTGTCCAGGGCCTACCGGGATCAAGATCCGGACAGCGGCAAGATCGAGGTCCGGGAGGACCACTGCGACGGCCCGCAGAAGTACGACACGTCGCCCATGAACTACAAAGCGAAGGACAAAGACGGAAACGAAGACGACTCGGAGCACCTCAAGGCCCTCAAAATCCGGAAGGGCCACTTCATGGGCTGCAACGAACCGGAGAAGCTCGGGTGCTTCGACTCCCTGAGCTCGGACAACCCCTTCGGCGACTATGTGCTCCCGCCCGAGAGCCAGGGACAGCAAGGAAACCCCTAAGCCATGACGAAGCTAGCAAAGGTCACCGTGGTCGTCTTCATCGCCGCCGGAATCGCCTTTGGGGGGTTGATGGCGGGAGGCCAGCACCAGGGCGCCAAGGCCCGCAGGCCGGTGGACCGCATGCGCGGCCACTACCCGGCGCCCATGCCGCAGTATCCGGGCGTCAAAGAGTTTCCCATGGGCGACCAGCTCAGCGTTGGACCCACCCGGCTCAAAATGTCCTACTTCCATACACGCGATGACACCCTCCGGGTGGCCAGCTTCTACGCCGCGCAGTGGAACGCCGCCGGGTACTATGTCACCGAGGACATCTCTCCGGCCGGGGGGGTCGTGGCCGCCTACGACCCGAGCAAGGGCACCCTGAGGCAGGTGATCATCAAGCGCCAGGTCGCCACCACGGCGGTGTACCCGTCACTGCTCATGGAGCCCTTGCGCCCGACCACGGGCACCCACGCAACCAGCCTGGACGTGCCTGTGTACCCGGGGGCCGAGGGCGTCCTGCGCTTTGGCGCCCGGGACCCGGGTCACCGAAGCAAGGTCACCCTGTACACCAACTATGGCGGCCTCGTGAACAACGTGGATTTCTTCCGCAACCAGCTCCCCCAGCGCGGCTGGCGCGAGGTCAAGTCCAAGGCGCCCCTCCTCCTGCCGGCGGAGTACCACCAGACCCTCACGTTCCATAAGGGCAAGCGCGAGCTCACCCTGAACCTCACCCAGATGGACAAAGAGGGCCGCGTCCGCGTCCACGTGGCCGAGGCCACGGGCCTGGAGCTCGGCTACCCGGACAAGGCGCCCGGCAAGCGGTGATAGACCCCATGAAAAAGCCACGACAACAACTCAGCCTCAAGTTGGGACACGAGGCGCGCGGCTGCCAAGACCCGGCGGGTCGGCCGGCTCAGGCCGTCACTGAGTATTCCCTGGTGGTCTTCGCGGTAATGGGTCTCAGCCTCATTGGCGGCTGGAACCTCATCCCCGCCTTCATCGGCGCCTTCCAGCGCTACTTCGACGGCTTCTATATCCTGCTGAACCTGCCCATCCCGTAGCTGAAGAGCTCAGCCGCCGCAGGTCCACTCGCAGCAGAGTCGACCGCTGTCGCAGGAGAGCGCGGTGTCCTGGGCGGGGGCCCAACACCCGACGCACTCATCGGCCATGGAGCAGTTGGTTTCGTCGTTGCTGTTGCACGTCGAGGACGGGTCAGTCACGCAGCAGTGGCCTGGGCAGTCCAAGGACTCGTCATCGCCGTAGGGGCGCGTGCCGACGGGGCAGATGGTGTCTAGGTCGGCCGTGCAGATGCCGGCAACCTCACCACACTGCGTAACACCGGTATCGGCCTGGATTTCAGCATCCGCGATGACAGCGTCGTCGAGGATCGTTCCATCGGGGTCCACGTCCTGGGCATCGCGCTCGTCGTCGGCGTCAATGACTCCACCGTCTTTGGGAACGCCGGCAGTAGTAAACTCACATGCGCCACTCGAGGACGTCAACAGAACTGCAGATAGGGCTAGGAATAGGCTAGGCTTAGGCACCGGGGTACTCCGTTCGTGGATAGTTCTACAGTGGCAGTATAGCGCATCGTGGCGAGATTGCGCCACCCGATGGAACCCGGCCCAATCCGCGCCGGATCGCCCGGCGGCCCTCCCCACGGAAGTTACCCGCCCAGCCCCCCCGAGGGGCCACGCAGCACCAATCAGATATTGTCTTTTATTTTCAAAAGATTATAACCGCATCAGAAACCCATCGGCTCCCCGAAAATCCGGTCACGCAAACGCTTGACATCCTAGGCCCAACGCGAATAGTGTGAGCCCGATTAACACGGTAAAAACAGCACCACCGAGTAGTTCGTGGAACATGGAAATTCCAACGGAAACCAAGAATTTGATTCAGAAGCGGATCGATGAGATCCGTCAACAGTATCCCGAGGCACAGGCCGCCTGCCTACCCGCCCTGCACATCGCTCAGGAGCACCTGAACTACGTGTCGGACGACGTGCTGGACCTGGTCGCGGATACGCTGAAGCTACCTCCATCCTTTGTCCAAGGTGTGGCTACTTTCTACACTATGTACAACAAACGGAAGGTAGGCAGGTACCATCTCCAGCTCTGCACCAATGTGAGCTGCATGCTCGAGGGCGCCGAGGAGCTCCTTATGGGCATGGAGGAGCACCTGGGCATCAAGGCCGGGGAGACCACCTCCGACGGGGTCTTTACGCTGCAGGAGGCTGAGTGTCTGGCAGCCTGCGGCACGGGACCGGTGCTTCAGATCAACGACAAGTACCATGAGTCCATGGACTTGAAGAAGGCCATCGCTCTGCTCGACGATCTGAAAAACAAGTCCGAGAGCCGGGATCTGGCCACACCCAACGCGGATCCGTCAAATCCCAGGACGACGCCGGCGGTGAAGCCTGCGGCCAAGCCGGTAGCAAAGCCTGCGGCCAAGCCGGCAGCGAAGCCTGTGGCAAAGCCGATAGCAAAGCCCTCGCTCAAGCCCACGACGAAGCCTGAAGCCAAGCCTGCGGTGAAGACTGAGACCAAGCCTGTAGCGAAGCCCGCGGCCACCCCCAAGGCCAAAGACTCCGCCCCCGCGGCAACGAGCAGCGCCTCGTCCGACGACGACAAGGACGAGTAGGCACCCCCGCCGGTGACCGGCCCACGTGCCGACGCCGCGACCGCCTGCGAAGGACGAAACATGGAAAAGTTCCTTTCGGCCAATTTCGGCGACCCAGACGCCAAAAAGATCACTAAGTACGAGGCCAGCGGCGGCTACAAGATGCTCCGTAAGGCCATCAGTATGTCGCCCGACAAGATCATCGAGGAGGTCAAAGCCTCGAAGCTTCGGGGTCGTGGCGGTGCCGGATTCCCGGCCGGCGTGAAGTGGGGATTTCTCCCCAAGGGCGCCGAGACTGTGTACCTGGTCATCAACGCCGACGAGGGCGAGCCCGGTACCTTTAAGGACCGCACCCTCATGCGATGGGATCCCCACCGGCTGGTGGAGGGCGCCATCATCACGTGCATGGCCATCAACGCCCACCACGCCTACATCTATATCCGTGGTGAGCTGGTGGAAGAGGCCGCCATCCTGGAGACCGCCATCGCCGAGGCCAAGCAGCGCGGGTACCTGGGCCGTTCGATCCTGGGAAAACCCTTTGCGCTGGAGATCACCGTGCACCGCGGCGCGGGCGCCTACGTCTGCGGTGAGGAGACGGCGCTGATCAACTCCCTCGAGGGTCGACGCGGCATGCCGCGGCTCAAGCCGCCCTTCCCCGCCGTGGCGGGCGCCTTCATGAAGCCCACAATCGTCAACAATGTAGAGACTATCTCCTACGTTCCCATCGTATTGGAAATGGGCGGCGAGGCCTTCGCCAACCTCGGCACCGATGACGAAGGCGGCGTGCGCCTCATCGCCATCAGCGGCCATGTGGAGAAGCCCGGAGTCTACGAGATCCCCTGCGGGCTGAACTTGATGGAGATCATCAACGACGTGGCCGGCGGCGTGCGGGACGGCAAGAAGCTCAAGGGCGTCATCCCGGGCGGCAGCTCCACTCCGGTGCTGTTGCCAGAGGAATGCGACGTTCCCTTCTCGGTGACTGGTATGGGCACCGCCGAGTCCATCGCCGAGGTGGAGGTGTGGGACGGCCGCAAGTTCGAGGTCATGGCGGGACGGACGTTGCGCAGCTCTCCGGGCTCCGGGGCTATCATCGTCTTGGACGAGACGGTGGACATGGTCCACGTCTGTGCCCGACTCATGCACTTTTATGCTCACGAGTCCTGTGGACAGTGTACCCCCTGCCGGGTGGGCACGAGCTGGCTCAACCGCCTGTGCCATAAGGTAGACCATGGAGAGGGAGTTCCCGAGGATCTGGAGCAGCTGGCGCTCATTGCCGACGGCATCGCCGGTAAGACCATCTGCCCCCTGGGCGACGCCGCGGCGTGGCCCATGCTCGGTTTTCTGACCAAGTTCCGTTCCGAATTCGAAGAAAAAGTATCCGGAAATAGCAAGGAGGGCGCTTGATGCGAATCAAGTCGCGAACCTGGGCGCGTAAGAGTCCCAAAATTGGCCTGACACTGATCATCGGGTTGTTCACGCTGGTTAGCGCCGTCGCAACAGCGCAAGCCCAACCACGTCGGGGACAGCCCCGTGGCCCGGGCGTCATGGCCCGGGGAGGCGGCAACACCGCCGTCCGCCGGGGAAGCGCGCCGCCGTCAAAAAGAGCCGTGCTGCCCGGCACGCGTGGCATAGGCGCACGATTTGCCCGCGGAATGCGGTCCGGCGGGAAGAAAACCGCCCGTACCGGCGTCCGCAGGATGCCTCGTCGGGGAGCCCGTGCGGGCCAGCATCGCGGCCCGGGTCGGCGCCCAGGCAAGCTCGGTCGCGCCACCGGTGGCGCCCGCAAGATTGTCGTGCCCCCCAAGGCGTCCGGAACCAAGCTGTCGACAAAGCCCGCCAAGGCGTCCCAGTCCGAAGCTCAGCGCCTCGCCAAGCTGAAGGCCGCCAACAAAGACAAGGGCGTCTTCGGGGCGGTACCCAGAAAGACCAAAACCAAGGGGGGCTTGATGAACCAGCTCCTCTTCTATGTTCTGTTCTCTCTGATCATCTGCTTCTGTCTGGTGACGATCACCCGCAAGAGCCCGCTCATGGCGGCCTTGAGCCTGCTGGTGGTGTTCCTGGGCCTGGCCGGCATCTACCTGTTCCTCCAAGCTCCTTTCATGGCTGCCATCCAGCTCATCGTATACGCGGGCGCGGTCATTGTGCTGTTCGTCTTCGTCATCATGTCCATCGGCTTCGATGAGGAGCGCAACATCGCGAACCTCGGCACGGAGATCCTCTACTTCGCCATGGCCTTCATGCTCACAGGCGCCGGCGCCTTCGTGTTCCACGCAGGATCCGGGTGGACGTATGTGGCGGGCTTCGCCGCCATGGAGCTGCTGGCCCTGGGCTTCATCATCCTGGCCAAGATGCAATACCCCGTCACCCGATTTCTGGGTATCGCCTCGGTGACCTTTGCCTTGGCGCAGGTGGTGCGGCTACTCCAACTGTCGCCGGTATTCATTGGCAAGACCGTGGGTCTCAAGACCCACCTGGACGCGCCCAAGCAGCTCTTCGCCGCGCCGGCGGACGGCTCCTTTGGTAACGCAAAAGCCATCGGTCAGTCAGTGTTCACCGAGAACGTATTCGCCTTCGAGGCGCTGTCGCTACTGCTGCTGGCCTCCGTTGTGGCCGCGGTGGTCATCGTACGTTCCCGCCAGGAGAACAAGGAGCAGACGTCATGATCTCCTCGGTCCACTTCCTACTGCTCTCTGCGCTCATGTTCATGATCGGCGCGGCGGGCGTCCTGCTGAGGCGCAACATCCTGGTGGTGTTGATGTCCATCGAGCTCATGCTCAACGGGGCAAACCTCGCGCTCATTACGTTCAGCCGTATCCAAGCCAACGCCCACGGTCAGTCCCTGGCCTTCCTGGTGGTGGCCATCGCCGCGGCCGAGGCTGCTGTCGGGCTGGCCATTGTAGTGGCCATCTTCCGCGGCCGACGAACGACCAACGTGGACGATCTGGACTTGATGAAGAACTAAGGAATGCGCTGAGATGAAGCCTATTCAATTCCCCCTGTTTCTGATTCCGCTCCTGCCCCTGTTGGGAGCGGCAATCTCACTGATCTTCGGCCAGAGGATGCGCCGCCAGTCGGTGCACCTGGTGGCCGTGGGCGCGGTTGTCTCCGCATGTGTGGTGGCCTTGATCGCCGTCTTCGGCCACTGGATCGGCGATGTCAGTCTGTGGTCCCTGCGAGCCGGTTGGCCCGCGGGCACCGGCCACGACCTGGGTGCGCCGCGCCTGGTGGACACCGCCTACACCTGGATCGCCTCGGGCGGCCTCGAGATCAAGGCCGGGTTCATGCTCGACCCGCTCTCGGCCATCATGGTGCTCGTGGTCACCTTCGTCGGCTCCATGATTCACATCTATAGCTGTGGATACATGGCCGGCGACAAGGACTACGCCCGCTACTTCGGCTACCTGAACCTGTTCACCGGCTCCATGCTCATCCTGGTGCTCGGCGACAACCTCGTGCTCATGTTCGTGGGCTGGGAAGGTGTGGGCCTCTGCTCCTACCTCCTCATCGGCTTCTGGTACGAGAAGGACGCCAACGCCTCGGCGGGCAAGAAGGCCTTCATCGTCAATCGTATCGGCGACTTCGGCTTCATCCTCGGCATGTTGCTGCTCTGGGCCACCGTGGGTACCCTGGATTACTCCCAGTTGGCTGCCAACGCCCCGGACGCCCTGCTCGACAAAAGATGGCACTTCTTCTACCAGGGCGTGGATATGCTCACCGGCCAGAAGATGTACCTGTTGCACGTACAGCCGGCACATCTCATCGGTCTGAGCCTGTTCATCGGCGCCATGGGAAAAAGCGCGCAGATCCCACTGTATATCTGGCTGCCGGACGCCATGGCCGGGCCCACACCGGTTTCGGCCCTCATCCACGCCGCCACCATGGTCACCGCCGGCGTGTACATGGTCGCGCGGCTGAACTTCATCTATATCCTGTCGCCAACCGTGATGCTCATCGTAGCCTCCATCGGCGCGCTCACGGCGCTGTTCGCGGCCACCATCGCCTTCACCCAGAACGACATCAAGAAGGTGCTCGCCTACTCCACGGTGAGTCAGCTCGGCTTCATGTTCACTGCCGTGGGCGTGGGCGCCTTCGGCGCGGGCATCTTCCACCTGGCCACCCACGCCTTCTTCAAGGCCTGCCTGTTCATGTGCGCCGGCGCGGTAATTCACGCCCTGCACGAGGAGCAGGACATCCGGGAAATGGGCGGCCTACGCAAGCTCCTGCCGGTGACCCACTGGACCTTCCTGATCTCCTGCGTGGCCATCGCGGGGCTGCCCTTCTTCTCCGGGTTCTTCTCCAAGGACATGATCATCCTGGGCACGGCGGTGAACACCTTCACCAAGACCGACAACAACGTGCTGATGCTCACACCCGGCGTAGTTAAGGCCTGGACCTACACCCTGTGGGGCATCCTGACGCTGGCCTCCCTGGGCACGGCCTTCTACATGTTCCGGCTCTATGCGCTGACCTTCCTCGGTGAGAACCGCACCAACTCCGAGGTCATCGAGAAACTGCATACGCCCTCGAGCTCCATGCGCTGGCCGCTCATCATCCTGGCCGGCGGCGCCGTGCTGCTGGGTGTGTTCGGGTTGCCTCCGGTCCTGGCGGGCAAGGGCGGCATCATCTTCTTCGGCGGCACCCTGGTGGCGGCGGGCTTCTTGCTGTGGCTGGCCTTTGGCTTTGCCAACGATGTGGACCCGGTCCACGGCGAGGAAAAGGCGGCCTCCACCCTGTGGATCGTGCAGGTCCCTCTGTCGGTCATCTCCGCGGCGCTGGTCTTCCTCGGAGCCTGGGCCTGGAAGCCCATCCTCATGGGCAAAACCATCCCCGCCGACTACATCAACACCTGGCTGGCCCATTCCGTGCCGGCCCAGACGGGCATCACTATTAAAGAAGCGTACGCCCATCAGGTCTCACCGCTCGTCGTCCATGCGAGCCACAACACCGAGTGGGTCTTCATGGGTATCGCCACGGTGCTGGCCATCGTAGGCGTGGCCTCGGCGCTGTTCATCTACCGACGTGGCCCCAGCCAGCAGGTCGGCTCCCTGGTGGCCTCCATGGGCGGCGTGTACCGGCTCATCTACGACAAGTACCGCATCGATGAGCTGTACAACGTCGTCGTCATCCGCCCCATCACCTGGTTCGCCTGGTTCCTGCGCAAGGGCGTGGACGAGTTCCTGGTGGACAAGGTCCTGGTGGGCGGCATCTCCTACGTGGTGTACGGCCTGGGTTGGATCGGCTCGCAGTTCCAGACGGGCCGCGCCCGGCAGTACATTGCCGCGGTGCTCGTGGGCCTGGCCGTGATGATCTTCGCGGTAGTTCGACCCACCTCCAACGTGACCATCAAGGTTCAGGGCAACGTCGCGCACGTCCGGGCCGGAACCGCCACCGACAAGGTGGTGGGAGTGGCCAAGGGCGCATACCGCACCAAGGTAGGCGTGGACTGTAACGGCAACGGCAAGATCGAGCCCCAGGAGCGGGCGGCTACCCCCACAAGCTGGGTGAACTGCCGCTTCGAAAAGCCTGGAAAGAAGAAGATCCGGGTGATTGTCGAGGACAAACGATTCGATACCCGGAGTGAAACCACCCGGGTGGTAACTATTAAGAAGGAGAGGAGGTGACATCATGATACTTACTGCTGTCGTACTCCTCCCCATTCTGGCCGCCGCGCTCGTGCTCCTTCTGCCCAAGGAGGAGACCAAGCTCATCCGCAACTTCGGGGTTGTGGCATCCACTTTCATCTTCCTGATCTCCCTGGTGCTGCTGTACAAGTTCAACGGCAAGTCCGCCGACATGCAGCTCGGAATCCAGCTCCATTGGGTCAAATCTCTGGGGATCCAGTTCCACATGGGCGTGGACGGCATCTCCATCTTCCTGGTGCTGCTCACCACATTCCTCACCCCCATCGCCATCCTCGGCGCCGGCGGGTCGATCCAGAAGCGGCACAAAGAGTTTATCGCCGCGATGCTGGTCCTCGAGACGGGCATGCTCGGCGCCTTCGTGTCCATGGACATGGTGCTCTTCTACGTGTTCTGGGAGCTGATGTTGATACCCATGTATCTGCTCATCGGCATCTGGGGCGGCAAGCGGAGGATCTACGCGGCCATCAAGTTCGTGCTCTACACCATGGTGGGCTCGGTGCTCATGCTGGTGGCCATCCTCTACATGTACCTGCGCTTCCACGAGATCACGGGGGTCTACACCTTCAACCTGCTCGAGTGGAACCGGATGATTCTTTCGCCCACCGAGCAGTTCTACTGCTTCGGGGCCTTCGCGCTGGCCTTCCTGATCAAGGTGCCGGTCTTCCCGCTGCACACCTGGTTGCCCGACGCCCATGTGGAGGCCCCCACTCCCGGGTCGGTCATCCTGGCCGGCGTGCTCCTGAAGCTGGGGACCTACGGCCTGCTGCGCTTCGCCATGCCGCTGTTCCCCTACGCGTCTACCAAGCTGGCGCCCTACATCGCCATCCTGGGCATCGTGGGCATTATTTACGGTGCCCTATTGGCCTACGCCCAAAAGGACGCCAAGAAGCTCATCGCCTACTCCTCCATCAGCCACCTGGGCTTCGTGATTCTGGGCCTGATGTCCCTGTCCATCCAAGGGGTCGAGGGGGCCATCTTCGTGATGATCGCCCACGGCATCACCTCGGGCGGACTGTTCCTCGGGTTCGGTATGCTCTACGAGCGACGCCACACCCGGCTCATGTCCGAGTACGGCGGCATCTGGAAGGTAGTTCCCAAGTTCTCCGCCCTGTACATGATCATCATGCTCGGCTCGGTGGGACTGCCCGGTCTCTGCGGCTTCGTGGGTGAGTTCCTGGTCCTGGTGGGCTCCTATGACCACCACGCCGTGGCGGCCCTGCAGGGAGCACCCGTGACCCTGCCCCACCCGAAGCTCATGACCGCCGCGGCGGCCCTGGGCGTCATCTTCTCGGCTGTTTACCTGCTGGTGATGTTCCAGAAGATCTTCTTCGGCCCCATCAAGCACAAGATAAACCTGTCGCTCAAGGACATCACCGGCCGTGAGCTGGGCGCCCTCGTCCCGCTGGTGGTGATGACCATCGCCCTGGGCGTGCTGCCGGGACCGCTGCTCAGGCGCATGGAGCCCGCGGTCAAACAGCATCTGGCCCAGTACCAAGTCAAATACAGGGCCTCCCTCGACGTGAAGAAAGCCAAGAAGGCCAAGGTGCTCAAGCGCACGGCGCTTCGCAATCTCGGGGCCAAGTTGCCCCTCATTACGCCCAAGGATCGCCTCAAGCTCATCACCCAAAAGAAGGGCCGGGGAGCCAAGGTCCGAGGCAAAGCCAAGGGTTGGCAGAAAAAGACCTTCCCGAGCCGGATTGTGGGCCCGAGCGGCGGACGCCGGTTCAACCGTAAGGGCGGACCGGGCGCACGCCGGGGCCGCATGGGTGGCCGGGGCCGCCCGGGAGCACGCCGGGGC
>JAOZUO010000070.1:27762-38626 GCA_029938605.1 Deltaproteobacteria bacterium
GGGCGCACGCCGGGGCCGCATGGGTGGCCGGGGCCGCCCGGGAGCACGCCGGGGCCGTATGGGTCGTCGCCGAGCCCCAATGGCACGGGGTCGTAGAGGACGCCCACCACGAAGGGGCGCTCACGACGGACACGGACACGCGAAGCCCATGCGGGGGGTGAGGTAGCACCATGAAAGACCTCAGCATGCTTGCACAGTTGATGCGCATCTCCCCGATTATCCTCGTCTCCGCCTGGGCCATCCTGGTCCTGCTGGTGGAGTCATACACCGAGAACAAGGAGTCCCATCGTAAGTTCGTGGGTCACCTGACCCTGGTGGGTCTGGCCGGAGTGCTCCTGCTGCAGATCCTCCTGATGACCAAGATGGGGCCCAAGGCCGTATCGCTCTTCCACGGCCGCGTGCTCATGGATGGCTTCGCCATGCAGATGGGCATGCTCTTTACCGTGGGTGCGCTGATGACAGTGCTGCTGTCTCCGCCGTACCTTGAGGGGCACAAGATCGACTTCGGTGAGTACTATCCCTTGATGCTGTTCAGCGTCGCCGGGATGATGATCGTGGCCGCCGCCGGAGAGCTCATGGTGCTGGTCATCGGCATCGAGACCATGAGTCTCCCGATCTACGCGCTGTGCAGCTCCTGGCGGAAAAAAGCCGCCAGCCAGCGCGAGGAGGCCTCCCTGGAGGCGTCGTTCAAGTACTTCATCATGGGCGCATTCTCCACCGCGGTGTCCGTCTATGGCATCGCGCTGGTGTACGGCGCCACGGGCACCACCCTCTTTTCCGACCTGGTGGCCCTCGGCCCCGAAACCGCCACCAAGGGCCTGTTGGTCGTCGGCATGGTGATGCTCATCGGTGGGCTCGGCTTCAAGATCGCCGCGGTGCCCTTCCACATGTGGACACCAGACGTCTACGAGGGGGCGCCTACACCGATCACCGGCTTCATGGCCGCCGCGGTCAAGGCCGCTGCCTTTGCCGCGGTGCTACGCGTGTTCACCTTCGGGTTCGGCACCACGGAGCTGGCCTTCGGCGCCAACGGTTGGATGTCCCTCCTCGCCGTTATCGCGGCCATTACCATGATCCTGGGCAACCTCACGGCGCTGTGGCAGCAGAACGTCAAGCGCATGCTCGCCTACTCCTCGGTCGCCCATGCCGGATACCTGCTCATCGGAGTCATCGCCGCGGGCAACCCGGCCGTCAGCGCCGAGGCGCGATCCGCGGTGGTGTTCTACCTGTGGGCCTACACCTTCACCACCATCGGCGCCTTTGGCGTCATCGCCTGGATCGGTCAACGCGAGGACCGCGAGCGCGTCAACGTGGACGACTGGGCCGGTCTGGGGCGTCGCCGCCCGGCCATGGCTCTGGCAATGACCATCTTCCTCCTCTCCCTTGCGGGAGTACCCCCCACGGCGGGCTTCTTCGGCAAGTTCTTCCTCTTCAAGACCGCCCTGGCCAATAGCGGGCTCATGTGGCTGATCGTGCTGGGCCTGCTCACTTCCGTCGTCAGCGTGTTTTACTACCTGCGGGTGGTCGTGGCCATGTACTTCACCGAAGCCCCCGAGGACGAACCCGAGCTCCAGCCCCTCTCCAGCACCACCTCGAAGGTGGCCCTCTTCGCGGCTACCATGTTCGTCCTGGGTGTGGGGCTCTATCCCACCACCCTTTGGAACTACGCCTCCAAGGCGCTGATGAGCTTCTAGCTCCACTTCCCTCAGTTCCGTCCTGTCCTTCTCCGTCCATGTCCCCCACTAACCTGCTGGTATTTTGCCGCTTTATGGCAATACCCCGTTTCTGTATACGCCTGTCTTTTGCCTCTTGACAGGAGATGCTCATGTTGTTAGCTCTATCTAACAACGGGAGAAAAAACTCTGTCTGTACAAGAAGCCATAAAACAACTCACCCCGTCCCTGGAGGACTACCTCGAGACCATTTACGAGGTGATCCGGGAGCGGAAGGTGGCCCGTGTGCGGGACATCGCACAAGCCCGCAACGTGAAGGCCGGGTCCGTGACACCGGCCATGAAACGGCTGGCGGATCTCGGCCTCATCACCTACGAACGACGCGAGTACATCGAGCTGACTCCCGAGGGGGAGCGGGCAGCTCGCAGGGTGCTGTCACGGCACCAGATCCTCACGTCATTCCTGTCGGAGGTGCTGATGATGTCAAAGGAATCGGCGGAAGTCGACGCCTGCGCCATGGAGCATCACATCTCCGACGAGGCCATGGATCGCATGGTGCGCTTCTTCGAGTTCATGCGCTCATGCCCCGACACCGAGCCCGGGTTCCTCCAGCGTTTCCACTCGTGCTCTACGGTGAACGCCGAGCTCCCCGAATGCCCCCATAAGTGCGATCTACGCAAATCTCGAGGTGCGGAGAAGAAGCCCCTCCTGAGCATCGCCGATCTCAAGCCCGGCGAGTCCGGACGCGTTCGCCAGATCAACACCTCCGGCGCAATCCGGCAACGACTTCTGGACATGGGCGTGTTGCCTGATGTCGTCGTGCGGATCGAGCGCGTGGCCCCCTCCGGGGACCCGGTCTGGATCAAGCTGCACGGATATCAACTGTCGCTGCGCATGAATGAAGCCAGGTCGGTACTCATTTCAGATGCCGTGTAATCCATTATTTTTTTCTCGTCTCATAGACGCGTCTAACAAACCTCAAGCTGCCAACAAACCTCGCTGTCATGGCTAAGCCCAAACCCATTCGCGTCGCCCTGGCCGGTCAACCAAACGCCGGCAAAACCTCGCTTTTTAATGGCCTCACCGGAGCACACCAACACGTGGCCAACTACCCCGGCGTCACAGTGGAAAAGCGCGAAGGGCACTACGAGCACGACGGCATATCCTACGATCTTCTGGATCTGCCCGGGACCTACAGCCTGAGCTCCTTCTCCCCTGAGGAGCGGGTGGCCCAGGATGAGCTACTGACCTCTCCCCCGGAGGTGACCGTGGTGGTGGTGGACTCCACCACCCTGGAGCGCAGCCTCATCTTCCTCGTGCAGATCATCCAGCTCGGCGCCAACCCGGTGCTGGCCCTCAACATGGCCGACGAAGCCGAGCGCTCCGGTCTGCGTCTCGACGTGGAGCGGATGCAGGGGCTGCTGGGCTTCCCCGTGGTGGAGACCGTGGGAAACCGCGCCATGGGCATGGTCGCCCTTCGCGAAGCCGTGGCCCGAGCAGCCGCTTCGCCCGTCCAGGAGAACCGCCTCGTGCTGGGCGAGCGCATGGACCGCGCCCTCGAGGCCGTGGTGGCCGCTCTGCCTGGCGCCGACGCCGACGCCCCTGGCACCGGCACCGGTGCCGGCAACCGCTGGACTGCTGTAAAGCTGCTCATGGCCGATCCGTTGTTCACCGATCGCATGAAGGAGGCCCGAGAGGCTGGCCGCGCTGCCCTCGAAGTGGCCCGGATTCAGCGGGAGAAGCTGGAGGCCGATACGGGCCTGGACATCGCGCTCTTTGTCTCCGAACGCTACTACGGCTTCGTGGACGGGCTGCTCAAGGAGGTTACTCGTCACGCCTCCCGTCAAAACGCGCGCGCCGTGTCCGACCGTATCGACCGTGTGCTCACCAACCGCGTGTTCGGCATCCCATTTTTCATGGTGGCCATGTTCTCGGTCTTCTGGCTGACCTTTACCGTGGGGGAGATCCCCATGGGCTGGATCGAGGCCGGCTTTGAGGCCCTGGGTGGATGGATCGGCGGGATGTGGCCCAAGGGCTCGGAGTCGCCGCTGCGGTCCCTGCTGGTGGACGGCGTCATCGGCGGCGTGGGCGGCGTTGTCATCTTTTTGCCCAACATCGTGCTGCTCTTCGGAGGATTGGCGCTTCTGGAGGACACCGGCTACATGGCCCGGGCCGCCTTCCTCGTCGACAGCGTGATGCACCGTTTCGGACTACACGGGAAGAGCTTTCTGCCCATGATGACCGGCTTCGGCTGCACGGTCCCCGGTATCATGGGCACGCGCATCCTGGAGAGCGAGCGGGACCGACTGACCACCATGCTGGTGCTGCCCCTCATGTCCTGTGGGGCGCGATTGCCCATCTGGATGTTGCTCATTCCGGCGTTCTTCCCAGCCCCCTGGCGGGCGCCCGCCCTCTGGCTCATCTACGCGCTCGGCATCGTGGTCGCCCTGGGACTGGCCAAGCTCCTCCGCCGCTCCATCCTGGCCGGCGAAGAGGCCCCCTTTGTCATGGAGCTGCCGCCCTACCGCCTCCCCACCCTCCGGGGCACGCTCACCAAGATGGGGGAACGCTCCTGGATCTACATGAAAAAGGCCGGGACCATCATCCTCGCCGTATCCCTGTTGATGTGGTTCGCCACGGCCTATCCGAAGCCGTCTACCTACCAGCTCGACAAGGACATCAAGGCGGGCAAGATCGTGGTGCTCAAGTCCGCCCAGGCCAAATCCGCCCAGACCAAGTCTGCCCGGGCGCGAGCGCCCAAGGGGACCCGCGTGGTCACCGCCGCCGAAGCAAAGAACCTGCGAAGGGCCGAGGAGCTGCGCCAATCCGCGGCCGGACATATTGGCCGCGGCCTGGAGCCGCTCATCCGACCGATGGGGTTCGACTGGAAGATCGGCACCGCGCTGGTGGGCGCCTTCGCCGCCAAGGAGGTCTTCGTCTCCCAGATGGGCATCGTCTACTCCCTGGGTGAAGTGGACGAGAAGTCCAAGGGGCTCCGCTCCACCCTCGCGAGAGACTACTCACCGCTGGTGGGCATCTCCCTGATGATCTTCCTGCTCATCGCCACTCCGTGCATGGCCACCGTGGCCATTACCCGTCGGGAATCCGGGAGCTGGAAGTGGGCCCTGCTGCAGTTCGTGGGCCTCACGGTCATCGCCTATGTACTGTCGATGCTCGTCTTTCAAATCGGCAGCCTATTCGTTTGACTGTGCCATTGATGTAACCATGGAATTCGCCGTCACAGCCGTCATCGTCGCCGCCGCCGCTCTATTCGTCACCTGGCGCTGGGTGCGGTCGGTCAAGCAGGGACTGTCATCGAAGCCGTCGGACGCCTGTGGCGGCAACTGTGCCGGGTGCACCGCATCTGTGGACCTCTGCACAACAGACGGCAACCCACCATCGGCGGACAACGAAAACCGAAAAGCACTCCCCCCCTCCGCGAAGGAACGCTAGGAGAGAGACCATGTGTATCGCAAAAACCACCGCAATGGTCCTATCCGTCATGGCTATTTCGGTGGCCCATGTCTGCCCTGCCCGGGCCGCTGACACCATTGAGACCTGGGGCGTGGGCGCCACGGACGTGGACTTCTACTCCGGCCTGGACGGCGTGGGACTCAGCCGCGCCGAGGGATCGATCTTCGGCGACATCATGCTCGGCTACGGGCTGGTGGACGGTCTCTCGGCCTACGTGGGGCAGAAGATCACAGGCAACACCTTCTTCACCGGTGGCTCCGGCGCCACCTACCTGGGCCTCTTCGGAACCCCCGTGGACACCAACCATTTCGACCTGGATCTCTTTCTGGGCTTCGACCTGGGCGGTGTGGGATACGACGAGTTCGGCGTGACACCCATGGTGGAGCTGAACTTCGACCTGGACCCGAATCGACTCTCCTGGGGAGCCTACGTACGCGCCGGGTTCCGCCTCCACGGACACAACCTGTCCGAGGACGAACAGACCCCGCAGTGGGAGACCCACACTACCCTGGCCACGGTGCTCGGCACCTACTACACCATCGCCCGTAGCCACCAGATCCTGCTCGAATTCGACTTCGCGTGGAAGCGACTGCGCGGCGCGGACGAGCGCGAGCTCGAAATCGGCGGTGTGGCCCTGGGCTACAACGTGACCCTGTCGGACCGCATCGAGCTCATCCATCAGGTCTACCTGGACATCCCCCAGTCGGGCGAAACGTTCAACGCGGGGTTCATGATGGGGTTGATCTTCACGCTCCCCTCGGTCAAGAGGTAGCCAGGATCGTTCAGTGAGTAGCTGAAGCCACTTTTCCGCAGTTCCCCAAACGCAATTTGACGTAAAGCAGGGGCGATGTGTGGAGCACAGGGTTTTGCCTTGGCTGCATCCGGGCGCCTCGCCGCCCTGCGGGCGGCGACCGGGCTCCTCCGGGCTCCGCTGCGCTCCGGTCCTGCCTTCGGCGGGGACTGCTTCGCACCCTGCGGATCCCTGGCGCGTGGTAACTCGGATGTGGTTGCCGATAGATAGGCGCGCTCCGGCCGCTGCTGCTTCCGGGGGGGGCCAGCAGCCTGCGCGCGTAACGTAGTCCTACCGACCTCCCATCACAGGCGCCCCAAAAAGATCGACTACCGGGGTTTGGTCGGATAGAAAGGACCAAAAAGAAGGTCGGCGCCGGGGCGGCTACCACGACGCCGAAGAAGAGCTGCTGGCTTGCGCCAGCAACGTCAAGTAACCCCTAGATGATCAGAGGAGCCATGAAACGTCAAGCAGCAACCCCTAAAGGCATCGAAAAAAGACTCGACGACGCGCAGTTTTCCAAGGTTTCAGATCCACGCCGCACCGCCAGCGTGACGTATGCACTTCCCGCCATGCTCAGCGCTCTGGTGGTGGCCATCGTGACCGGGGCCCGCGCTTTGCGGCAGCTCGAACAGCGGACGGCGCAACTCATCGCGAAGCTCGGCCAGTTCAAAGGGCTGACCCGGCGCATCGCGGACAATACCTTCAGCACGCTGCTGCCGCGGCTGCGTCTGTCGGAGGTGCTGGCCTGCCTGCACCGCATGATCAAAGCCGAGCATCGGCGAGGAAACCTCGAATCCACCCGTCTATCAGTGGGCACGGTGGCCATTGACGGCAAGCACGTGGCCACCGTGCACTGGCACGATCTAAGCAGGCTGCTGCTTGCCGAACGCGCCAAGCAGGCCAAGGAGCAAAAGCGGACCAAGCAGGCCAAACAGGGCTTGGATGAACGGCTCAAGCCCACGGAGGATAACGTGGCCGAGCTTCGGACGCTGCTGTCTGCGCACTATCCGGAGGCTCAGCTCTGCGTCCCGGATGTCGGTGACCCGCATGCCAAGCTGAGGGTCCACACGGCGACGCTGATTTCGTCCGAGGCCGCCGTGTGCATCCACCAGCGACCGGTGGAAGGACACACCAACGAGATAGGTGCCATGCCGGCCCTGCTCGACGAGCTTAAGGCTGTCTACGGACGCACCCGGCTTTTTCGACGCATCACCACCGACGCGGGCAATACCTCCCTGAGGGTCGCCTCGGACGCCGTCGCGCTGGGCTGGGATTACTTCTGCCAGCTCAAGTCAATCCAAGGCGATCTTCACGCAGAAGCCAAGCGTACCCTGGACAGGCGCAGCAAAGCCCAGGCCAAGGCGAGCCGCACCGATACGCAAAACGGCGAGGTGGTCACCTACTATCTGTGGCGCATCGTACATCCTCGCCCTATCCCCCCTAACGTAATCTATTCCGGCGCGGCATACTGATCTCCTCAAGGAGGTACGGCATGGACAAGCGAATTGCGGAGTTCCGGAAGATCGCCGCGCGGGTGCGCAATGGCCGCAAGAGTGGTTCTCGCCCCTATCCGGAAAAGGCGAAGAAATTGGCTACGGCGTATGCGCGCGAGCGTACCGCCGCCGGTGACAGCTACTCGTCGATAGCGAGTGAGCTGGGCATTGCACAGACGACCATTACGGCCTGGTTGGAGCCGGCGTCGGCCGGCTTCCGTCGGGTCCGCGTGCACTCAGAGAAACGATTAGCGGCGAATGGGCGATTGGTGATGGTTACAGGATCCGGGATCCGTGTGGAGGGATTGGATGTGGCCGGGGTAGTTCAAATTCTCGGTGCCTTGCGTTGATCGGCACCACGCGGAGGGTGCAGGTGTACGCCTTTGGAAAGCCTGTGGACATGCGCAAGGGTCTAGACGCGTTGTCAGCGATAGTGACCACGTACCAGGGTCGCGATCCACTTTCTGGCGATATGTATTTGTTCGTGGCGCGGAATCGGAAGCGCGCGAAGGTTTTGTTGTGGGACGGCACCGGGCTGTGTCTGTATGCGAAACGCTTGGAACGGGGGTGCTTCGCCCCGCTATGGGCTCGTGCGCGAACGGTGGGCCGAGACACAGCGGTGGCGATGACCATGAGCGAACTTTCGCTGTTTCTGGAGGGATCGAAGCTCATCGGCAAACAGTCCCTTTCTCCCCCTCCCTTCCTGCTTGGAAAACGCCGTCAGAAGGCTCGCGCGTAAAGAAATCGACCAAATTAAAAAAAGGGGTAGACGGCATGGATCGGGTCAGTCAGAAGTACTGTCGTGCTGGACATCGACCAAGAGAAGAACCCGGAAATTTTGCGCCAGATGGCGAAGCTTGCGGTTGCTGACAATAAGCGGCTGGTCGAGCGCATCATCACGCTGACCGAGGAGGTGGCGCAACTCAGGGGGAAGAACCAGCAGGAGGTGCAACTCGAGCTGGACCGTCTGCAGGATCAGCTTGCGGAGCTTCGATCCGAGTTGTACGGCAAAACGAGCGAACGTCGCGGTCGGCGCAAAAAGAAGGGCAAGGGCAGAAAGAAGCAATGCGGCCACGGCCCCAAGCCGCAGATGGATCTCAAGCGCGTCGAGACATTGCACTCGCTCGACGAGGCCGACCTCATCTGTCCCAAGTGCGGCGGCACGCTCTGCGAGTGGGAAGGCCAGCACGAGCAGAGCGAGGAGGTCGACGTTATAGAGCGGACCTTCGTGATCCGCATTCACACCAAGAAGAAGTACCACTGCTGCGATTGCCACGACCACGTAGAAACAGCACTCGGGCCCGTCAAGCTGATCCGCGGTGGTCGCTACTCGCTGGATTTCGCCGTAGAGGTCGCGTTGAGCAAGTATGGCGACCATCTACCGCTGGAGCGTCAGGTGCGGATGATGCGGCGCGAGGGTCTCGAGGTGAGCTCGCAAACGCTGTGGGACCAGGTGTGGGCACTGACGAACGTGCTACGAAACCTGCACGGCAAGATTGGCGACCATGTGCGGTCCGCGCTGGTGATCTGCGCCGATGAAACCCACTGGAAGATGCTGGACAAGAAGTCCAAGGGCAAATGGTATCTGTGGGGTGCCAGTCGTCGCCGTGCCGCGTACTACGAGATCATGGACAGCCGGTCCAAGGAGGCCGGTGCTCAGCTGTTGAAAGACTTCTCGGGTACGCTCGTTTGCGATGCCTACGGCGTCTACGTCTCGCTGGCGAATGCTCGCGAGAAAGCCGTTCAGCTGCAGCTGGAACAAGGAGACACCGCAGCCGCACGGGCGGGGCCTGGTCCTCTGATCCTGGCGTGCTGCTGGGCTCACGCGCGTCGCCCATTCGCGAAACACGAGGACAAGTACCCCGACGACTGCAGCCATGTGCTGGACTTGATCGGCAAGCTCTACGACGTGGAACGTCAGGTGCCATTCGAGCCAGCCGACGAAGATGCGTTCGCCAAGCAGCTGGGACTACGAGCCAAGCTGCGTATAAAGGTATCCAAGCCGATCGTTGCCGAGATCATGCAGTGGGCCGAGAAGACGACGGTGGGTTACCTGCCCAACAGCAAGATGGGCAAGGGTCTGAACTACCTGCTCAACCAGCGCAAGCGGCTCGAGGTCTATCTGGATGATCCGCTGGTGCCGATAGACAACAACCAGATGGAACGCGGGCTGAGAAATCCGGTGATCGGTCGTAAAAACTTTTACGGAACCAAGACCGAGCGCGGCGCCGAAGCCGCCGCGGTACTCTACAGCATCATCGAAAGCTGCCGTCTGTCGCTGGTGGAGCCGAAGGAGTACCTCCGCTACGCCGCCCACCACGCCGTCGAGTACCGCGAAGACCCCGCCGCCATACCTCTGCTGCCTCACGAGTATGCGGCCGCCAAATCCACGTAGTTAACGCCCCAAGCACCCGGTTTTTCGGCCATCGGTGGAGAATTCATGCGACATGCGCGGTGGCGAGGGCGTGTAGAGCGAGGATGTACGGCGCATCGACCTGGGAGACCAGGGCTGGCTGGATTGGAAACACGCTCGACAGCTCGTGCGGGTCCAACGTATCGCTGAGCATCCCGTCACGGGCAAGCGCAGCGTGGGCAACCGCTACTACGTGCTGAGCGAAACGAGTGATGCGCTTTGTGCTCGAACCGCCCTGACCGTCAGCCGCTCCCACTGGCGCTGTGAAAATGGCACTCACTGGACGGCCGACGCCGAGCTGATGGAGGACCGCCGCCGCCAAGCCCTGTCCCGCCACCCCAGGGGGATCCTGGTGGCCTCGGCGTTTCGTATGATGGCCCTGCTCGTGCTCGCCGTAGCCCGCCAGCTGAGCCGGCTGGGCTACAGCGCCGAGCGGCCGAGCTGGTCAGACGTGATGCAGCACTTCTTTTTGCGACTCTGTGACGGCATCCTGGAGACCAAGGCCTTCGACACCGTCTAAGCCCGCCCCGGCGTCGGTCTTCTCCGGATTCTTGTCGTTAAAAAAACATCCCCACTGCACGGGACCAGCGACAGCTGCACCGTGAGCGTCGCCGCCACACCCCCCCCGCTTCCGCGGGGGCAGGCTCTGCGGGGCGTGGCGACGTCGCCCGGCGTCAGCCGGGGCGAGAGAGTGATCGGACGTGATCCGCCATTGACACGTGATCCAGTGCCACGGTAGGATGAGTTCGACTGGGGTGTTCCGTTTGAAAAACAGCATACTGTTGGGGAAAGGACTGTGAGAATGAGGAAATTGTATGGAATGGCCTTTGCTGCGGTCCTAATTTTTTCGGGGACGTCTTTTTTCTCCCCCGTGGCTGAGGCCCAAAATCTAGAGTTCTCGTGGTTCAACTATCCGGGAGGCGATGGTCTTCCCCCCGGTAACTATGTCACACCGATCAAGGACCAAAACACTGCTCCATGTCCAGTTTGTACCTTATTCACAGTGGTTGCTGCAATG
>JAOZUO010000331.1 GCA_029938605.1 Deltaproteobacteria bacterium
TGGTTTTCTCCTACTCCAGTGGCATACACACTGAATACGTCCGGGGCGGCGAGACGCTTACACTTCGAAGATAAGGTAGATTTGGTGCTGGGGAAATAATGAGGGTTGGAGGGCGGGAAAAGAGCCAATCGAGCTATGGGAAGGCGACCAATACCGGCTCTAGGCTGCTCTCCTCGGATTCGGTGCCAAGTTGACCGTATTCGTTCGCTCCCCAGCACAGGATCTTGCCATTGTCCAGGAGCGCACAGCTATGATCGTATCCGGCCACCGCCTCACGGACACCTTCGGAAAGACCAATCACTTGTCCCGGTGTTTGGAAATCTGAGGTTACAACGCCAATGCCCAGCTGGCCAATATCGTTGCATCCCCAACAAATTGCCGCGCTGTCTAGCGTCACACCGCAGGTGTGATCCCATCCAAGCCCAACGCTTCGCAGGGCCGGAACACTAGAGGACAGAACCGGCATTGAGCGATCTGTGTCGGTTTGATCACCGAGCTGGCCCCAATCGTTGCCTCCCCAACTCCACGCCTGTCCGTTGTCTTCGAGCGCGAAAGCATACTGGTCCCCTACGATGAAGGTCCCGACGGGCGGTAGATTCGTCGGCTGGGTCGGAATACAGGTGGCGTCGAGTGTGCCAATGCCTAGCTGTCCCTCGCTATTGTTACCCCAGCACCAAAGCGTGTTGGAGTCGTTTTGCAATGCACAGGTCATAGTTCCGTCCGCGGATATACGTATGATGTCACTGATCCCTTCCACGGGCATAGGAACAGCCGAATGGTCATCAGATGACACGGAGCAGTTGCCAAGCGCCCAGTGATAGTTAATTCCCCAACACTTGACATCCCCGGTTTGCAGAAGCGCGCAGGAGTGAAACCACCCAATGTCGATTTGTTGCGCTTTCTCACCGAGATCGGAGACCTGAACAGGCGAGTGGTGATCCGACGGAGCTGAAATTCCCAGCTGGCCGTAGTTGTTTCTTCCCCAGCACCAAACACCATTTCCATCCACCGTGCCGTCGTCGAGCAATACGCAAGCGTGTTCGCCGGCAACATCGACGTGAGAAGCGGTGGCAGGTATCCCTACCACCTGAACCGGTGTGCGGCTCAGTGAATCGGGCAGCCCGTGGCCCAGCTGTCCGTGGTTGTTTTCCCCCCAACACCATACGGTGCCATCGGCGCGACAGGCGCAGGCAACCCGAGACCCCACCGAGAGTTGAACAAAACCGCAGTCGTCCTGACAGTTGTCACAATCTTCGGCGTTTTCCATCTCGCAAATCCCGTTACCACAAACGGCGCATCCGGTGGCGTCAAGGGAGCAGGTAGAAGTACACAAGAGAGAACCAGCCGAATACCCCTCTGAAAGGCAAGATGCTCCCCCAAAATCTTCTTCGTCGCAGGACTCCGCGCCCGTCATGATTCCATCACCGCAGGTGGTGCTACAGGTAGACGGGGCCCCTTGGCAGCTCCAACCAGACTCAACCTCGCAGGCGGATGAGCAGCCGTCGCCATCATCAGAATTGTCGTCGTCACAGGCCTCATTACCTGCCAGAAAGCCGTCACCACATCGTGGTGGCGGCTTATCAAGCACCACAATACAGGCCGTCATCAAAAACACTTGCTGAAGCAGCAGCAAACCGAATAGTAAAACCGTATTGCGAACCAAATTTACACCCTCTCGGAAGTGTCCAGCGCGCACTCTCCGGCTTTGCCCAAAGAAATCAATGGCAAAGTTGATACGCACTCGTGCACCGCAGTCTCCATAAAGATCACTTGGTGGTTGGTGAATGGTACCACCTCTGGACAATATAACCTGTGGCCCCACCCTTCACACCGCTTGACCCCCTTCCAGCAACCCCTCATACTTAGGCAAATGCTCCAAAGGTAGACTTGTTGCGATCTCCATTCATTAGCACACTGACTGGCAATACGCGATTCTTGATCGGTTTGGTGTTGTTACAGCAAATCGTGTTGATGACGGCTTGTGTGGTGGAGTTGGATAAGTCGCAAGCACGGTGCGGTGACGGTGATCTGGTGGGTGCGGAAGCATGTGACGACGGAAACGCTGATGATGGCGACGGCTGCTCATCCATTTGCGCTGTTGAACCAGGTTGGGCCTGCCAGGGGGTCCCGTCTACCTGTAGCACGACCTGTGGGGATGGAACTCGAGCGGGTACCGAGTCCTGTGACGATGCGGATCTTGGGGGAGCATCCTGTGGTTCGGAGGGATACACCGATGGCGTTCTTCAATGTGATTCCGTCTGCTCTTTTGACACCTCTGGATGTACTGATTGTGGCAACGGGATCTGCGAGGCAGAAAACGCTGAAGACTGCGATAACTGTCAAGAAGACTGCGGCTTTGTTCAACTCTCCGTCGGGTATCAGTTTGCGTGTGCTTGTCGTGCCGATGGGACCGTGTGGTGCTGGGGTGACAACAGTTATGGACAGCTGGGTCACGGACTGGCTGTTTCACTGAGCCACATACCGGTACAGGTGGTCGGGATTGCCGCCACCGCTTCTCAGGTGGATGTCGCCGGGGAGCACGCTTGCGCCTTGCTCGATGATGGCACAGTGGATGGAAATGGTGTTTGGTGCTGGGGAAGAAACCACTTTGGCCAGCTGGCAAGTCCAGATCGATCGGAGCACTACACGCCTACCCGGGTCCCCGATCTCGGTGAGATGGTCCAGCAGGTCGCTGTGGGTTGGAACCACTCCTGCGCGCTTCTCGAAAGCGGGGATGTAAAGTGCTGGGGAAACAACAGGGATTGGAGGATCGGCAACTGTTCCATACCCAATAATGACGATTCGGATGTTCCCGTACTCGTGGAGGGAATCACAAACATTGTATCCATCTCCGCGGACGGTGAATTGACCTGCGCTCTGCAGGACAACACCGATGCGCTTTGGTGCTGGGGTGGGAATGTTGATGGTCAGCTAGGCAATGGAACTCTCGACGCCACCTGTATTCCGACCAATCCGACGGATTTACCGCCGATCCAGACCTTTGTAGTAGGGGATCATTATACTTTCGTGATCGAGAACAACGGACAGGCGTGGAGTTGGGGAGGAAACGATTGGGGCCAGCTTGGTGATACAACCGACATTGATCGGCAGATGCCCGTTCAGCCAGCAGGGGTTGCTGTCCTCCGAAGTGTTGGGCTTGGCTGGGACCACACCTGCGCGGTGACTCAGGTCGGTGCGGTGGTCTGTTGGGGACGCAACGACAGTGGCCAGTTGGGCAATGGCCGGCTCGACAACGATTACCAGCCGTCGACTCAAGTGGAAGGTCTTCCCGAAGGTGTCCGTGATGCTCTCGCCGGATTTGAATTTAGCTGTGCGCTAATGGACTCCGGAAAGATCTGGTGCTGGGGATGGAACGATTTTGGCCAGCTGGGTAACGGAACTATTGATAATTCAGTGTTGCCGAAATCGGTGCTTCTACCGTAGTTCAAGTAGGACCAGTCGTCCCAGAATAGCTGTATCGAGCGCCGAATCTCGAAACCGGTCACTAAGGGTCCGCGAATGGACAACTCGATCGATGATGGCCGTCGAGGCGCCCGCTG
>JAOZUO010000210.1 GCA_029938605.1 Deltaproteobacteria bacterium
GATCACCGAGGCATCACCGATGTCACGGACTTCGGTATCACCGAGGACAAGCGGCTGTACTTCGTGATGGAGCTGCTGCAGGGGCGGCTGTTGTCCCAGGTACTCGACATCAGTGGCGCCCTGTCGCTGGCCGAGGCCGTGGACATAGGGCTGCAGCTCTGCAGCGCCATGACCGCCGCCCACGAGGCGGGGTTGGTGCATCGGGATCTCAAGCCCGAAAACATCATCCTCGTGCCGCGCACGGGCGGCACCGAGCAGGTGAAGATCCTCGACTTCGGCATCGCCAAGGAGCTCGGTCCGTCCGAACAGAGCGAGGCCCTCACCCGGCCGGGCACCACCCTGGGCACGCCGGAGTACATGGCCCCGGAGCAGGCCGCCGGCCAGCCCGCGGATGCGCGATCGGACGTCTACGCCACGGGCGTGCTGCTCTACGAAATCCTCTGCGGGGAGCCACCCCACACGGGCACCACCGCCAAGGAGGTGCTCCTCAAGAAGCTGCAAGAGCCCATCGAGCCCATCGCCCAGCGGCGGGTGGGTATCCCCGAGGACCTCTCGGCGGTGATCACCCGCTGTCTATCGGCGAGCCCGGACGCGCGCCCCAGCTCCATGCGCGAGGTGGCCCTGGTGCTCGAGCGGGTGAACGCGGAGTTGGTGGGTGAGCCCGTCGAGCCCATCCCCGCGTCGGTCATGTCCATGCCCGGGGACGTCGGTCGGTCTGACTTCAAGCGGCGGGACGCTGTTACCGAGATCGTGGAGCGCCACCAGGGTCGCCAACGGAACGGTCTGTACCTGGTGCTGGGCGGGGTGGCGGTGATCCTGCTGGTGGGGCTCCTGTTTGCATTGCGGCCCTGGGAGGATCGTTCCGCCAACGCCGGCGCCAGTAGCGGAGCCGGCAGCGGAGCCGGCAGTAGCGCCGGTAGCCAAGGCGATTCTGGAGCGGTCGCCTCGGGAGTCATGGATCCGGCCGTTGTTGCTTCGGACGCCGCCGCCGGTGCGCCCACCATGGGGACCTCGAATTCCATGGCCCGGCGCCACGCCGTTGGGCCCGACATGCACGGGGCCATGCGGTCCCATCCCAGGTCCGGCATGACCAATCCCGACGGAGGTTCCGGCACTGGAATGGGCGTAGTGGAGCCACCCGTCATGAATCACTCCGTCAACAGCAACAACGGCGGCGCGCTGACGCCCATGGCCCGCGCCACGGTCAGCCGCAAGTCCCGCCGGGAGCGGGCCCGGGCCCTGCTCAAGGCCGCCCGGGGCCACGTGGCGGCCGGGCGGTGGGCCGCGGCCCGGCAGTCTTTGCTGGAGGCGGGTAAGATCCGCGGCTATCGGGGGCGCGCTCTGACCGGGTTGGCTCGACTCTCCTTCCAGCGCGGCCGCTACTCCGAAGCAGCCCGCAACGCGCGCCAGGCGGTGTCGGCCGGAGGAGGCACCTCGGCCCTGCTCGTCCTGGCCAACAGTCTGCTCAAGCTCGGACAGTATGGATCCGCCGCGTCCACCTACCGCCGCATCCTGAGGCGCCGCCCCAACCACTCCGAGGCCAAGCGCTACCTCGCCCTGGCCCTTCGCCGCCTGGGCAAGTAGCACCACAAGCCCAGTCAGGAGCCCAGTGGCTTCCGCTGAGTCAATTGACTACTATGTCGGCCATGAGTTCTGACACCGCTGACACCGACACCGACGCCGCCGACACCGACGACACCGACGACACCGCCGACACCGACGACACTGCCGACACCGCCGACACCGACGTTCCCTCGCCGCCCCTGGTATGGATCGACCTGGAGATGTCCGGCCTGGACCCGGACAAGTGCCGCATCCTCGAGATCGCCACCCTCGTGACCGACGCCGACCTGAAGGTGCTGGGCGAGGGCCCGGACTTGGTGACCCACCAGCCCGACGCCGTGCTGGACGCCATGGACTCCTGGTGCACCGAGCACCACGGCGACAGCGGCCTCACCACCTCGGTGAAGGCCTCGACCCTCTCGGTGGCCGACGCCGAGCGTCGCACCCTGGCCTTTTTGCGCGACTTCTGTAAGCGCGGCGAGTCGCCTCTGTGCGGCAACTCCGTATACATGGACCGGCTCTTCATCAACCGCTACATGCCCAAGCTCGGCGCGTTCCTGCACTACCGCACCGTGGACGTCACCACCATCAAGGAGCTCGCCCGCCGGTGGTATCCCGACCTGGACCCGCCTCCGAAACAGGAGACCCACCGCGCCATGGACGACATCCGCGAGTCCATCGCCGAGCTGCGGTACTACCGCGAGACCCTCTTTCGCGTACTGTAGGAGCGTACTGTAGGAGCGTTCGGTAGGTGCGCCCGGTAGGTGCGCCCGGTAGGGTAGGTGCGCCCGGGCTGCTACTCGGGTGTGATGTTGCCCACGTGCGCCGCCATGGAAGTGGCGTCCGGGATCAGGGGGTATGAGCCCGACAGCGAGGGGGCACCCTGGCTGGGGCCGACGTTGACGATGATGATGCCGGCGGCGCCGCCCCCCCCTGCGCCGTAGATCGACTGTGGAACTCCACCGGCCTCTCCGCTCAGGTCACTCGTGTTTGTTCCCCGGGGCCCGCCGTCCCCGCCGTTGGCGCTGGAGTCCAGGCAGCCGGAGCTGCTATACCAGCCATCGGCACCTTGGCCGCCCCAGCACCCGCCTCCGCCACCGGCCGCGCGCAGCGTTCCTTCCACGGTCACGGTGGGCGCCTCGACGCTGATGAGGCCTCCGGCGCCCCCCCCGGCCGACGCGTCCTGCCCTCCGCCGCCGCTGGCATGGACAACACTACCGCTGACGATGTGGATGGACTCCCCGGCCACCAGCAGCAGGTTGCCTCCGGCGGCGCCGCCCACGCCGAAGATGTTGCAGCTCCCTCCCGCGCCTCCGCCGAGCAGGGGGTTGAGCTGCCAGTCGTTCACCACCGAGCCTCCCTGGCCCGTTGTGTAGCCCGTCACGGCGCTTCCGTTGCCGCCCAGACCGGCGTGACCGCCCCCGCCTCCACCCGGGAATCCCCCCCCGTCGCAGATCGTGTTCCCACCGTTGGCCAGGTGAGCGTCGCCGGGCGCCGCGCCCCCGGGGCCTGGTACGTCCAGATGACCCGAGGCGTCCACACGGGCGTTGTTAGCCACTGTGATGGTGGTGCGGGCCACCAGGGCGAGGGACTGGCTGCCGGTGATCTGTACGTTCCCCCGGATGTCCACGTAGCTGAAGCTGATCACCCAGCCGGTGGTGAACCCGCCCCAGGTGGCGGTACGGGATCCGTATCCCGACACCGGGCTACCGTTGACCCAGACGATCTCATTTTCCGTATCGATGAGCGCCGTCTGGCCATCGAGCACCACCAACGGGTCGTTGCCCGCGGTGACGTCCGTCCAGTCCAGGCCCGTGGGCTGGAAGATATTGCAGCGCAGCGCCGTGGCGTTGCACCCCAGGGTGCAGGCCGTCGTTTCGGCCACCAGACCGTCGCCACCGCAGGTCACCAGGTCGCCGCCCACGCATTCCACGGTGCTCGGCGTACAGTCGTTGCAGGCCTTCCGCGTCGAATCACACCCGTGGTCACAGGTGATCTGGCTCGCCACCTCGCCGCCGCTCCCGCAGTCCACCAGGTCGTCTCCGCTGCACGTCGTGGTGTCCGGGACGCAGTCGTAGCAGCGATCGTTCTCCACGTCGCAGCCGTTCTCACACTCATCGATCTCCACGGGCAGCCCCAGGGGCCCACAGGTCACCAGGTCGTCCCCCACGCACGCCAGATCGTCGGGATAGCACTCGTTGCACATCTGCCGCCCCTGGGCGCAGCCATAGGGGCAGGCCTCCCGCGACGCCTCCATCCCGTCGGCGCCACAGATCATCAGCTCCTCGCCATCGCAGGCCTGCTCGTCCGGCGCGCAGTCATTGCACACCGGAGGATCGAGGTTGCTGTTGCACCCGAACCCACACTCCTGGCCAGTGGAGACTCCGGCGGCGTCACAGGACACCAGGAAGCTGTCATAGCAGGCCACTGTCTCGGGCACGCAGCTCTCACACTCCGCCTCCCCGCCGGCCAGCTCCACGCACCCCGTGACACAAAACGCCGAGCTCTCGATGAGCCCATTGGCGTCACAGGTGATCACATCGTTCGCATTGCAGGACTCCCCCGAGCCCGGCACACACGCCGCACAACCCAACGCGCCATCCGTACAACCGTACTGGCCACAGGCCACCACCACCGGCATCTGCGAAGCATCGCAGCTCACCGCATCCTCCCCATCACACTCCACGAAATCCCCCTCCACCCGGTTGAAGCAGGGGTTGTGCACACAAAGACTATCGTCGGAGCAAAGCTCCGTAGTCAGGCACTCCGAATGATCGTCGCAGCGCTGCTCCCCCTTACAACCGCCCCCCGCCAACACCCCTCCAACCAACACCCCAAGCGCCAAGATTGGTCCCAGTATCCCAAACGCAGTTCTCATGACAACTCTCCGTGAAGGAACAGTCTCTACCACAGCTATCGACAGTGAAGAAAGAGTGAATGGGAGAATAGGAAAATGGGTGACCGCGCCGAGGCTCGCTGTGCCTACGGCGCACAGTGCCTACGGTACCTACGGAGCATACTCGTACGCGCCCATGTCTGGAGCCGCATCCCGTGGGTCGCCGTCAAAGTCGTAGGCAGGCGCCCCCACGGGGTCGCCGCTGTCGATGCACGGTGATCCGGCCTGGAGCGAATGGCTGATATTCAACATCGGGCTGGGGAACACCGAGGTGTCGATGTTCCCGGTGCCGTCCGCATGACCGGACTCATCACCGATGTAGCTGAAGTACGCCGTGCAGTCGCCGCTCAGCAGCGGTCCGGTGGCTCCATCCACGATGGAGTTGACGAGATCGTGGGGTTGATCACATTTCACACCGGTCGCGGCTCCCGACATAGCGAAGTTGTCCACGACGGTGTTGCTGTGAAAGACCGCAACGCCCGGCGTGTAGGCGAGGTGGAAGCCTCCAAATAACGTGGATCCCCCATTGCCGTAGACCACGTTGTTGATCGCCGTGAAGTTCGAGTCGTACAGGTGGACCCCGCCGCGCCCGTTGGAGTGGATCTCGTTGTTTTCCAGGATGGCCGGTTCGCCCGTGATCGTCACGCCTACACCGGCGTTTGAATGAATCAGGTTTCCGATGAGCGTGACTTGGCAGGCGAGGGTGGCTACCCCCACGTTTCCATTGTTCCGGATCGTGTTGTTCAGGAGGGTCACCGCACCTCCGCCGCAGCTCACGCCTTGAGCTGAAGCGCTGTGGATCTCGAAGCCATCGACGAGAATCTCGTCGGTGGACCCACCAATGCCGATGATGTTCCCAGTTGAATAGCCTATCTCAGCGGCGGTGCGGGTCACGAGCCTCAGGACGCCGATCCCGGTGAGTTCGAGCGAAATGTATGGAGCGCCCATGGTGGTCACAAATACGGTCTTGCGGGTAGCAGAGCCCATGACCGTGGGGAGGGCCTCGAAGATTTCACAAAAGGGAGCCGACGTCAGGCCCGTGCCGATGGTGCTGCAGTTCCCCGTCGCCGAGCCGTCCACGTAGACCATGTCCGCCGGGTCCACGCATCCGCCCGTGTCCCAGTCGCAAACGCCGGTGGCCGAACCCACCTCGTCGCACTCGTGGTGGGACACACAGCCCCGGCACGAGCCCGCGACCGGATCGCAGACAGGAGTGGTGCCGCTACAGTCGTCCTCTGCCACCGTACATTCCACGCACCGCCCCGCCTCGCACCAGGGCCGGCCGGGGTCCTTGTCGGCACAAAGCACATCACCGTCACCCTCACCGTCACAAGCCGCGCAATTCCCATCCACGCAAACCGGCGCCTCAGGATCGCTGCAATCACCGTGATCCGTACAGCCCCCAACCTCGGCGTCCCCCGCATCCCCCGCATCCCCCACATCCCCCGCATCCCCCACGTCGGTGGCGTCCCCCGCGTCCGCCCCCAAGCCGTTGGCGTCCGCCCCGGCGCCAGAATCCTTCGTATCGCACGCAGAAGCCCCCAGAGCGACCAGCACTCCCAGGAACCCGAGCCCAAGCGCAATCTTGATTTTCATGACGAGTCTCCCATGTTTGATGTCACAAAATGGATTATCGGCAGGAGAGAGAAAGGGTTGCGAACTATCGACAGCCAGCCAGGAAAACCACCAAAATCACGGGTAATATTCGTCCGCACCGATGTCGGGAGTTGCATCCCGGAGCTGGCCCTCGAAGTCATGTGTAGGTGCGGATCCGGTGTCGTCCCCTGTGTCGATGCACGGCGATCCGGTATCCAAGAGGTAATTGGAGTCCAGCCCCGGATCAGGATTGCCGATGGTATCAATATTTCCGGTGCCGGTAATTCCACCGGAGTTGTCCCCGATGTAGCTGTAGGACGGGGTACACTCAGCGGAGAGAAGTGGCGTCGCGGTACCATCTACGATGGAGCTCACCACGTTGAAGAAATTCAAACTTTTTACTCCGGCCACCACAAGACTTTGGGCTTGATTGTCCACGACAGTGTTGCTGTGAAACACCGTCGTTCCTGGTATTCCACTCACCTGAACTCCGCCAAAACCAGTTCCGGGTCCACCATTAAGCGTGATCATATTGTTGAACACGTCGAATGCTGACTGGCTCAAGTCAACACCGCCGCCAGAATTCAAATAAATATCGTTCGCTTCCAGCGTTATCGTGCAGCTGGATATGTATATACCGCCGCCGTTATTGCCGGTGATGGCGTTTCCATCCAGTACCACGACAGGGATGAGGCCGCTTCCTTCGCAGGACACGCCTTTGCCTGCGCCGCCGGCATCTTGGATGACCAGGTTTTCGATTTTGACGTTGCTTGTGCCGTCGATCAGTACCATTGAGTCACCAGACATTGCTTGCGAGATTGTTGGAGCACCGGGGCCTCCGACGATCCAGAGCGGGTTTTTGTCGGTGATCGTGATGTTATCGTAGACGCCATCGGCCACGTGGATAGTGAAGCGCGTTGCCGATACGGCGTCTACGGCCGCTTGTATCTCGCAGAAGGGCTCCGAAGAGAGGCCTGTGCCGGCGTTCGAGCACCCCGTGTCATCATCGACGTAGATGATGTTTGCCGGGGCCATACACTCACTGGTGTCCCAGTCGCAGATGCCGCCTAGGTAGTCGCACTCGGAGTGGGCCTCGCAGGGGCGGCAGGTGTTGGTGGTTGAGTCGCAGACGGTCGGGCCGGGGGTGTTGCAATGATCGGCCGAGTTGGTGCACTGGACGCATTCGTCGTTCAGACACACCGGCGTGTCGGAATGGTGCGTCGCGCAGTCGCTCGAGCCGACGACGCAGGGCTCGCATGTGCCGGCGTTGCAGATGGACAAGGTGCTGGTCGTGCAGTGCGTCTCCGAGTCCGTGCACTGCAAACACTGGCCGCCCTCGCAATAGGGCCGGTCGACATCCTTGTCGAGACACTGCGCCGGGTTGTCACAGGGCTCACAGGACAGATTCAGACACACCGGCTCCAATGAATTGGTGCACTCGCTGTGTTCTGTACAGTCGGTGGGCTCAGCGTCGCCCGCGTCCGCTTGCGCGTCGCCCGCGTCGGCCTGTGCGTCGCCGGCGTCGGTGGTCGGCGTGAAGCACTGGTTTGTATCCAGGTTGCACTGCTCGCCTGGGCGGCAGTGGGTGTCGTTTTCGCAGTGGTCCTTGGTACAGCCGGCACCGGCGCCGGATCCCGTGGCGATGACCGCCACGGCGAGTAGAACTGTGCCAAGCCAACTGCTGGGCCAACTGCCAAGCCAACCGCTGGGCCAACTGCCAGGCCGACCTGAATTCCATGCGTTGTTGATGATTTGCGTCATTAGAACTGCCCCCAGACAAAGAGGGAACCCCGGGGATCAATGCCCACCGTGATGTTGACGGGGACCTTGGTCCGCTTCTTTATCAGCCCATAGATGAACAGGCCCGTTCCTGCCGCGATGGCTAACACGCCCACCGTGGTCAGGACCGCGCCGCCGGCTTTGGTGTCGTAGAGGCAGCGTCGCCCGTCGCAGTCCGAGGACTTGACGTTCCCGTCGACCGCCAATAGGGCGATGCCCGGGATCAACGAGGCCAGGCCCGCGCCTGCTCCCACCAGGCCCCAGAGTCGGAGGGACTTGCCTCGATCCTCGATGCGGTACCGCGGCGGCGGCGGGATCGGGACCACTCGCCGCGCCAGTGTGCGACGCCGCTGGGGCGCGGTGCGAACCTTGCGCGCTGGAGGTACGAGCCCCGGTATCCCGGCGGTCTTCTTGGCGGCGTCCACCGCGGCCTGGCTCAGCGCCTCCCGGGCTTCCTTCAAGGTGCACAGATCACAGCGCCGCTCCACCCGGGCGATCTGCTTGCCCGTAGCCGACGCCGTGAGCACTACCTCGATTCGGAAGGTCGTCGTTCCCGACATCTCCACCGTGGCCTTGCCGCACAGCGGCACCTGTAGCAGGGCGCCGATGCTCTTGAGGCAAACAGCGGTCTCACAGCCCTGCAATCCGGCGTGGGGCTGCAGGGCGGCCTGGACCTTGCTCAGCCCGGTGACATTGAGCCCACCGGCGGCCAATCCACCCGCGAGACTCTGGGTGAACGTCGGTATGGCGGCGACGTCTATCCCGTGGGCGGTCATGGAGGTGATGGCCACTCCAGTAGCCGGAACACTCCGCACCGCCGGGGCTGCCTCTACCACGCGAGCGGAGCCCGTCAGCGCCAAGCCGACCAAAACAACAAACAGCAAGGCCAGATAAATGGGTCCACGCATGGGCTACAGTATCTCTCCCGACCACCGGTTTGTGTCAACTTCAATGGACCACACCAGCCCTTGGACCAAGGACCATGGTTCAACCCCAAGCCGCACCCCCTCCCGCACCCCCTCAGATCCACTCCAACCCCTGAGAACCGCGATCCAAATTTGCTTGACAGCCCAGGGGGTGATCACTATATAGCTTCACCTGGCGTGCAAATGCCGCCCGTTCTTTTACAATACGTTTTAGGTTGGTCGCGGATCGTCTAATGGCAGGACGCTAGGTTCTGGCCCTAGTAATCAAGGTTCAAATCCTTGTCCGCGAACACGGCAGCCGCACCAGAAGCTGCCATGGCCCCATAGTCTAGCGGTTAGGACGTCGGCCTCTCACGCCGAAATCCCGGGTTCAATTCCCGGTGGGGTCAAATTTAGTCAAGTAAAAACGCACGGTTACGGCCGTGCGTTTTTCGTTTTGCCACTTTCTTGCCAAAAAGTTTCAGATTTGGCTTTTTCGGTCTAATGAATTCGGGGGGTTACAGCGCCGGTTCAGGGAATCCCGGGGTCATTTCCCGGTGGGTTCAACTCGGGTTCCAGGGGCATGCTTGACTGGATGCCTGTCGTTCGATTAGAGAGCTATGAGCGATGTCACTGTACGACTGTGCCGTCGAAATGCGTAACACGAATTCGTGGAGTGTTGGCAGACGCGGCTCTCGGGTGAGCTGGGAATTGCGATGGCTCGATCAGTTGTGGAGACGCTGGCTGATAACGGACACCCGAATAGCGCACATGCCTGTCCAGACAATGCTTGGTGGTCCATTTCTACAGTTGTGGCAGTATGCTTTGGCTTAGTGGCGCGCTGTTGAGGATCTGCGTATTGTGCCTCGGCTCTATGGAGAAGGACCGACGATTTGGATGAAGCCCGGCTGATCGAGAAGCTCCTGGCCGTAGAGGCGCTACACGCGGGCGCTGCCACCGAGGGTGAGCGTGTCGCGGCCCAGAACGCCCGACGACGGATCCTGGATCGGCTGCGAGAGCTGGTGGTGGAGGACCCGCCGATCGAGTACCGGTTCTCCATGACGGACATGTGGTCGCGCAAGGTGTTCGTGGCGCTGCTGCGCCGCTACGACATCACGCCGTATCGCTACAAGGGGCAGCGGTACACGACGGTGATGGTGAAGGTCCCCCGGCGCTTCGTGGACGAGACCCTGTGGCCAGAGTTTCAGGAGCTGTCCGACACCCTCAGGTCGTACCTGGCCGAGGTCACCGATCGTGTCGTCTCCCGGGTCATCCACGCCGACAGCTCCGAGGCTGACGTGGTAACCGAGCCGCCTCAGTTGAAGCTGGTGGTAAACAGCGATCTGGATGCGGCCGTGTCCTGCACCAGCACCGATTCGGATACGGGTGCGCATCGTGGTGCTGCGAAGGTCAACACAGCTGGACTGGACCAGAAGACCACTGTGCCGAACCAAGCTTCCACCAAGAATCGCCGAAAGCGGCAAGCCCGCAAGAAACAGAAGAAACGGAAGCGATAGGACGTGATTTTGGGAAGGGACGAGGAGCATGCGAGGTCAAGAGCCGCTTGCAGACTGGTTGTATGGCGATCGGGAATATGAGGATGATCTGCGCTCGGGCCGTGACGTTGTGCGGCGAACATTGGAAGTCGTCCAGCGGCTCGAACAGTGGCTCGCAGATGTGCCTGCGGGGGGAAAGACGAACTTCGAAGGCGTTCGCCTGTTTCGCTTTTCGTTCGCGCCGATCTGTTTCTCAGTGACCGAATTGGAGCGGCTTGCCAGGGTCTATAGAATCGTGGTGAACGTCCGGGGAACGGGCAGCGCACGGCTCCAGGAGGATTTGCTGAGGGTGATGGGAAGGACAGGAGCCCCGTCACTGGTCCCGTTTTGGTCCGAATTGCTGACCATCAAGAAGGCTCGGGATCCCTTCTCCAACAAGCGTCGGGCTCTGGCGTTGGCGGCATTGGCTTACGTGGTAATCCGTGCGCCCGAGCCTCTTGTTACCGATGCGGTGGCAGCGCTGGAGGCAGGACTACGGCACAAGGGCGCGGTGACTCGGGGAGAGGCGGCATACTATCTGGCTACGGCTTTCGTGGAGCGGGGAGAATCCGCACCAGAGGAGATCCTCGACTCGCTCAGAAGCTGTGCCAGAAAAAAAGGCGCCCTTGCGCCTCGCTATTTTGCCCGACGGGCGTTGGCGGCGCTCGGCAGTCCTCTGCCAACTGAGCCAGTGGACGGAGTGTACGCTTTCAAGGTATGGCACCACCTGGACGAGACTACCTATCGCGTCGTCGAGGTGGAGTCGAAGCAGTCACTGGACACCCTGCACTCTGCCATTCAGCAGGCCTGGAATTGGGGGAATGATCACCTCTACGTGTTCTACGTTGATGGCGCTCTGCGCGACGAGCGTTTCGAGTACGCCCACGACGTTGTGGATGAGGCGGGCGGGTATGCGATGGGCATCCAGATCGGTGAGCTCGGTCTGCGACCGCGACACCGCCTCCTGTATATCTTCGACTTTGGCAACAATCATCGGTTTACGGTTCAGTGCGTCAAGGTACGTGACCGTACTGGGCCAGGCCCGTTTCCACGCGTCGTCGAGGCGGTGGGAGAGCCTCTGGCGCAATATCCTGCCTGGTATGAGAGTGAGAGGTAGAATGACGAACAGAAGCGACAGTGAGCGTCAGCGTCGGGAGGCGGAGCCTTTGTTTTTTCTGCTGGGCCCGCACGGCGCCGGAAAATCCGTTGTCGGGGCTGCGGCTTGCCGACGCTTGGGGTATGCCTTTGTCGATCTCTCGGCTCCCGTCGGCATGGAGGGATCCGGTCGATGCGGGGCCCAGGAGCAGGGGGCGTTGCCTCGATCAGGGGAGGCGATCGAAACGGACATAGGGTGCTCAGAGGAGGCTCTGCGAGACGTGATCCTACGGAACGAAGCGGACGTTGTGGCGGTGCCGTGTGAGCTCCAGCAGGATCGACGCGTGCGCAAGTTTCTCCGGGCCTCGGGGTGCACGGTCTTGCTTTGGGCGCATCCCGAGGACATGCAGGTCCGCTCGGGACGATCCGAGCCGTTGTTTACCCCGGTGGGGCGTTTGAAAACACGGGGAGGGTTTGGTGGCAGCGGGACCGGATGCCGTGAGTTCCGGAGCCTCGACCGAACGAGCCACGAGTACCTGATTTTGGCCGATGAGACAGTGGAGGAGGCCGCCGAGCTGCTAGCGGAGCTGTTCGAAGGGATCCGCCAAGAGGCGCTCGCGACGCCCTCCGAGCAGGCTGGGATTTCCGGTTGGGTGGACGGCTGGGTTGAGGACGCGGCGACTGATCGGCGCGTTGCCGAACTCATCGTCGACGCGATGGCTCATGCTGCGGGTGCCCAGCAAGCTGCTCGCTCCAGAGGTGGCGGCTGTATATGACGCCGGACATTGCCTCTCCGGCCGTGAGCAGCGGGGCAACCTGATCCTGTCGTTTCGTTCCGAGGACGCCGAGGATTACGAGTGGGCCGAAGGAGACGGTTGGCTCGCATCGATCGTTCCCCTGCGGGCGGAGCTGATGCGTGGCGACTTCCGATCCCTGTACCTGGGTTGGCTGCTCGCTGCGCAGATGGAGGAGGTCGACGAAGAGACGGTGGAGCCTCCGGTTCCTCCGGGCCTCGGAGATCTGGATGTTCCTCTCGCCCGGCTCGCGGAGTTCCTTCGGATAGACACCGACCTCATCGCCGGCGCGGCCGAGCGAAGTCCCGCCAGACAGGATAGATCCCTGTCGAAGAAGGAGCTCGACAGGTGGATCACCAAGCTGCCCGCGAAGGAGAGGAATACCTTGTTGGCGGAGCTGCTCACCAGTGACGATCCGCACCTGCCGACCGAGATTCGACAGCGGGCCATTGGCGACGTACGGGGAGCTCCACCCCAGCCGGCTACTCCGCG
>JAOZUO010000211.1 GCA_029938605.1 Deltaproteobacteria bacterium
TTCAGGACCTGTTCGTCTTCGTCCAGGGTGATGTCGGAGTCACCGGAAGGCTCGCCTCCGGCTTAGTACTTGACACCGTGACCATCAGCGATGGGGGCCCTTCCAGCGCCGCACAGGCCCGCACGGGAATGTTCCTGTCGAATATGGGCTCGGTCACGCTCGTGGACACAATCATCGCGCAACTGAATTCCCACAACGTGAAGGGAATCTACATCGATACCGCGACGTCCCTGACGCTGGACAACCTATCGATTTCCAACCTCGACAGTGGTTGGAGCTCCGTGGCCATAGACCTCAATTCCGTAGACACCCTTACCTCCACCGGCCTACGGATCCACACGGTGGACTCGCCGAGCCTGTCCGTCGGTCTACGCAGCACGGCGGCCGGGGCGATATCCCTTGTCGACACAGAAATGACGGACCTCCAGACCTACCCGTTTCAGGGTGTGTACGCCTACGCCCAAGCGATCAGTGTCGATGGTGCCGACTCGTTCGAGTCCACCGATGCCACGGTGCTTCACACGGGTAGCCACACGCCGAATCTCATTGGCGTTGACGGTGTCCAGGCCGTTTGGGTGAGTAATGTCGTCTCCGCCACGCTGACCAATACGCGCATCGACGGCCTAGCGACCCGGAACCCGCACGCCAGGGATTGCTGGGGCCTTCACCTTGAGGACGTGGGGAATGCCGCGGTGTCTGGGTTGGCCGTAACGAACCTCACAAATACGGGCTCGTATTCCAAGCTGGGGTTCTCGGGTCTTCGGCTCACCCGGGTTGCCTCCGGGACATTCAATGCGATCGACATCTCTGACAATTTATGCGCGGCAGGCGCGACCATGGGCTACTGCCGAATGATCTGGATCGACGACTCTGGCAACGTCACCATGGACGGCATCACGATCGCGTCAACCAACATCTACAATGCTCCAACGGCCGCGGCGATCGCCGTTTACAACTGCAACTCCGCCCCCGGAGTGACGATCAAACACGCGATAATCAGGGATCTCACGTCGAATAGCGCGCAGCTCCACGGGTTGTACATCGCCAGCTCTACCGGCGTCCGCGTAGAGAACGTGACCATCGCTGGGCTCGACGATTCAGCCAACCCAGCGCGGGGGGTCTACGCTCACACCAACGTGATCAACGCCCGGATCACGAACAGCATCATCGCGAACATTGACGGCTGGGGCGTCCACAGCCACGACAACAACAACAGTTTCGACCTTGGGTATTCCTACTCGACGATCCATCAGTGCACATCTGGCGCGGATTACAACGCCCTCGCCAGCGCTGGCAACCAGTACGTCGACCCCCAGTTCGTCGCGCCGGGCACGGGCAACTACCATCTGGCGCCCGGTAGCCCATGTATCGACTCCGGGAACCCGACCTCGCCCGTCGGTGACGAGCCGCTGCCCAACGGTGGTTTGGTCAATCAGGGGGCTTACGGTGGAACGGGTGAGGCCACTACCTCACCGTAAAGGACTGTGTTGGCTACCTCTTTTGTCTAACCGGCAATCACATTACATTTACTGATCTGGGGCCTAGATTCCGATGGCTTGCTCACCATGATTGGAATCCGCCATCTGCTTTCCAAAAACGTCCGATGGTCGCTCGAATGGAAGTTGCCCAGGCTGAGCATCCGTTCGGCTATTGAATCTATCGTCGCGGACGTCAGTCTAGAAGCACATTGCTCCGCGTTGGAGAGGCTCTCGATTCCTATCAACGGAATCAGGGTAGCGGGGCCAGGTCTTTAGAATTTAGTTAAGGCGGCTGGCGCAAATAACCTTGTCATCTGGAACCCGATCCATCGCAGCTGCCTACGTTGCTCTGCGGTTGCATACGCGGAGTATGCGCCCTCCTCGCGCCTTGGCAGCCGCGCGCCTCGTATCATAACTTGACAAGCTTATTCACGCCAGCCGCCTAAGGTCCAAGTGATGGTGAACCCGTTTGGCTCTGCGGAAGAATACCTATGGTGATTTTGACCCTGCGGATCATTCGCATTTATGGCGCTACGAATATCCGATGTCGGTCGATGATAACCCCGAAGGCCGGTATCTGGTCATCGGTTCCAATGACCCCTCCGCCAAGATCAGGTTCCCCACTGGGCCAATGCCGATCAGTTTTTTGTACACGACGGGATGAATATTGGGGCAGGGGGGCAAAGTTCGGATATCGGACGCGCAACGAGGCGTTCGCTACGGCAGAGCGCCCCAATCAACCACTGCGTCTGAAACCTACGCAGACGATGCAGACGCTACTCGATGGTGGAGTTTTGGATGTCCGTCTGGGTGTCCGAGTGCATGGAGATGCCCGGGAGGGTGTACCAGGAGCCGCCTATGTTGTCGCGGATGATGGAGTCGTAGATGCGCAGGTCACCGCTGTGGTCGTTGGTGACGAAGAAGATGGCGGCGCCGTAGGCGTTGACTTCGTTCTGCTCGATGAGGGTGCCGCACAGCGACAGGGTCATGGTGTTGCCGTCGTTGTAGATGGCGCCACCGCTGCCGCCGCCCGGGGTGGACGGCTCTGACGGATTCCCGCCGTTGCCCACGGCGTGGTTGTGCGAAAATAGGCTGTTGATGATGGTCCAGGACACGCCGATGGAGCTGATGCCTCCGCCGTTGGAGCAGACGTTCCCGTACCCTTCGGCGCCGCCGAAGGTGCAGTTCACCACATAGACGGGCTGGTCATCGTACTGGCTGAAGACGCGGATACCGCCGCCGCCCACGTCCGGCCCCGTATCGGCGCAGTAATTATTGAAGAAGCGGCTGTTCACTGCCTTGAATCGGCCGCCCCGGACCCAGATGGCGCCGCCGCCTTCGTACTCGCCCTCCGAGCGGGAGTCGCCGTCGGCGAAGGTGATGTTCTGCACCGTCAGCCGCGGGTGGTCCTGGTTCTGGCAGTGGTCAGTGGTCCAGACCTGGTCCGGATCGCAGGTGTTCATATACAGGATGCGGGTGGTTCCGCCGCCGCTCAACGTCACCAGCCCGCCGCCGTCGATGACCACGTCAGGGTCTTGATCGTTACCCACCCTGGCCGGCTCGGTGAGGGTGATGGTGACCGGGTCGGGCCCGCAGTCGAACACGATGGTGCCGCCCAGGGCCACCGCGGCGATGAACGCCTCGGCGGTGCAGCTTTCCGGAGTCCCGGTGCCCACCACCTGGTCGGGCGTCGACACGTCCTCGGGCCCGGCCGCCGCCGGAACACTGCAGCTCCCCTCCGCATACCCGGCCGGGGGGCCGTCGGCGGGGTTTTCCAGGGGGTTGTGGAACGTCACGCCACCGTCGTCGCCACAGCCCAGCAGGAGAAGCGACAGGACCACGCAAGACAGCGACATCATCATGGGGATTCGGATTGTTTGCATAGGTCTGTTCTAGGGCCTTTGTTGGATCTGGTCCAGCGCGAAGTCGACCTCTTGGCGTAGCTCACCCCTGGTGGCTCGGCGCAAGCGCTTGAGGGCGGGCAGCGCAGTCCGTGCCTTCTGGCGCTGTTTGCCCAGGCAACGCACCGCGTACAGGAGAATGCGCCGATCCCGTTGGCGGAGCGCCGCGATTACCGACGGAAGCGCCACCTGGCCTAGGTTGACCAGGGCTTTCATGGCGGCCACCCGTACGACGTGGGGGTCCTCTCCCTTGCTGCCAACGGTGGCGTGATCGCGTAGCGCCTTGATCAGGGCTCCGACCGCGGGTTTGGCTGCCGACCCCATATTTCCGAGGGTTCCGGCCGCGGCCGCCCGCACGTTGCTTTTCGGATCGCGCAACGCCTTGATGATCTTGCGTAGGACGGGTGACGCCTCGGAGCCCAGGTGGCCCAGGCCGCTCCCGCCCGAACGTTGGCGTCCCTGTGGACGAGGGCCCGACGAATCATGGTGACAGCGAGGGGCACATTGCCCGTAGTGCGAATGGGATGCAAAAAAATAGCCGCGCGGTACTCTGGATTGCCGCCGGCGACGAACTGCCGGCGGAGGAGCGCCACAAGGGCAGGTCCGGCGGTGTGCGCGGTCTTTTTCATTTGAGAAAGGGTGGTCACCGCCCAGCGCCTGATGATTCGATCCTTCAGCGCTTTGATCAGGGGCGCCACGCCGGCCTGCCCGATGCGCTTCACGGTCCAGGTCATCCCCCACTGGAAGTCGCGGTCCAGCGCATGCGGGGGTGGTCCTGGCCGACGTGTGATCCGGGGGGGGCCTGCTGCGGTTCCTTTCTTTGTGACCGGGGACTCGCCGGGACCTTTCGGTGGCGCCGGAAGGCCTTCACGAGGGCGGGCAGAGCCGGAGCGGCGGCGGGTCCCACCGCGCCCAAAGCCACCGTGGCGGTCTTTACAACCTGCCAGTCCCGGCTCGAGAGCATCTGGACCAGAGCGTCCACCAGCGGGCGTGCTTGGGCCCCGTCGCGCATCAAACGGTCGATGGTCGCCCGCCGCAGGGACGCCTTCGGGCTCTGCAAACTCCGGAGCACTTCAGCTTCCGGGTACTTGGGGTCCTTGGGGTACTTCGCCGACCGGGCGCCGGTCTTGTTCGATGTGCCCGTGGAGGATGTCGTGCAGCCCGGCTGCCAGGTCAGAACGCAAAGAGCACCAGTCACCATCAATTTGCTGCGCATTTTGTGACTATAGCAGACGTCCCGCGACTGAGCCGCCGACGAAAAATGCCCGGCTCCGAAGATTTCGCAGTAGCATACTTGAGCACTGCTCAAAATCGGGATGAACCTGTCACCTCGAAAGGATGGAGAGAGAAGCCATGAGAAATCTGATCACATTGTTGGGGATCTTCGTTGGGATGGGGTTCATGGTTGTAGCGGGAGCTTCCTGCGGCGATGACAAGGCGGGCGGAGAGTCTTGCGACCCCGGGGCGGTGCGGTGCAGCGGTGGCGAGGTGGAGCAGTGCCTGCTCACGGGTAGCGGTTGGCAGGTGGTGGCGCAGTGCGCCCAGGACGAATCCTGCGTGGAGGGACTCTGCCTGGCCGATGCCTGTGAGCCCGGGACTCGGCTTTGTGCCTCTGAGGCCGTGTATGAATGCGCCGCGGACGGGGTCTCCTGGGAGCGGTCTGTCTGCCCTGGGGGAACCCAGTGCCTGTTTGGCGAGTGTATCGAGTGTGTGAGCGACCAGGGGTGTGGGGCGGGTCTGGTCTGCGACCAGGGGCAATGTGTGGAGTCGGTGGTCCAGGGGATTGAGATCACCACCACGGTCGTTCCCGACGGGGTTGTGAATGTGCCCTACACGGTCACGCTGCAGGCGATCCAGGGAAACGAGCCCTACGCTTGGGCAGTGACGAGCGGTGACCTGCCCGCCGGCCTCACCCTCGACGCCACCGGCGGGGTGATTAGCGGCACGCCGACGACGGCGGGGGACTATGCTTTTGTCGTGGAGGTGACCGACTGGGACAACACGAAGGACTCTGTGGAGCTCTCCCTACGGGTGTTGGGTGAGGGGGTGGTGATCATCACCCCCACGAACCTCCCAATGGCCGAAGAGGGGTATGCCTACGAGACCGGGCTCCAAGCGGCGGGTGGGCTTGCGCCTTACGCCTGGATGATCGTCGAGGGCGATCTGCCCGCGGGGCTGGACCTCTTCGCGGATGGCCGCATCGCGGGCGTTCCCCAGGAGGTGGGGTCGTTCCCCTTCGTGGTGCGTGTCTTCGACAACCTCGATCCCGCGCAGGACGCCACCAAGTTGATGAACCTGGAGGTGGAGATCGCCCCCTTGGTGATCGTCGGCGACACGGAGTACAACTTCTATGTCACCAAGATCATCGTGCTGGACATGATCTTCCCCTTCGTGCCCTACAGTGATCAACTCCAGGCTATGGGCGGTCTCAAGCCCTACCTGTGGGAGCAACAGGCGGTCCCGTCACTGTTGGCCACCATGCTACAGCTCGCGGGCGTGGACCCCTCGAGCTGGGGAGTCCCCAGTGGGCTCACCTTGGCCCAGGACGGCTCGCTGTCCGGATCCAAATCCGACGTGAGCGACGCCCAGACCCTGGTCATTCCCGTGGTCAACATCTCGGTCACCGGCTACTTTTTCTACGCCAGCGTCACCGACAGTCAGTTTCCCACCCAGAGTAAGGAGGCGGTGTTCGTGATCCCCACCATTCCCCTCTCTCAGCCCTAAGGCTCCGTTTTCGACACGTAATGGGATCTGTTTTTCGTGGAACGCTAACGCCGGCGACGCCGCCGGCGACGTTTGGGGCGGTAGGGCTTGGAGCGCTTGAGGATCTTGAACTCCACGCGGCGGTTGATGGCGCGGTGGCGCGGGGTGAGCTCGGGCACCCGCGGGCGCTTGTAACCGTACCCCTTGGCGACGAGCCGCGAGGCCTCCACGCCCTGGGAGATGAGGTAGTCGCGCACGGCCTCGGCGCGCTGCTGGGAGAGCTTGAGGTTCCGGCGATAGCCGCCCCGGCGGTCCGTGTGACCCTCGATGCGTAGCCGGGTGATCTCCGGGTTCTCCTGAAGCACGGCCGAGATGGCCTCCACGATCTGCAGGGAGTCCGGCCGGATGATCGCCTTGTTGTAGGCGAAGTGGATTTTCTTGCGGATCCGCAGGTAGCTCTTGCGGATGATGACGATGGCCCGCTTGGGCCGCTTGGTCAGCTTGAAGGTCAGCGACTGCTTGGTGCCCGCCTCCACCACGAAGGCGTTGTAGCGGTTGAAGTAGCCGGCCATCATCGCCTTGATCTTGTAGGCCCCGGGCTTGAGCTGCACGGTGAAGGTGCCGTTGGAGTCCGCCGCGAGCTTCTTGCTCTCGGTGCCCTCGATGACCACCTGGGCCGCCAGCGGGGTGGAGCCCTTATCGGTGCACGTGCCGATGACTGTCCCGACCTTGGGCGCCGCCGCCACCAGGGGAATGTTCAGGGTGACGACCTTGCTCACCACCACCATGGCCACACCGGCCCACGGCTTGTAGCCCGGATGCCGCACTTCGATCTTCACATTGCCGGCCTTGAGCTTGTAGGTGGTGTAGCTGCCGTCCTCGGCCGTGGCCAGGTCCGTCAAGCCCAGTCCCGGGAAGGTGATGATGGCGGCCGCCAAGGGCACTCCCGTCTTGGCGTCCTTGACCACTCCCTGGACTCTGCCCTCGGTGGGATCGGGCTTGATGATCTTCGGGACCTCCTTGATCACGGTCTTGATGATGCGCTTGAGCTTTGTGGTGGACTTGGCCGAGAACATGTAGCCCACCTGGAAGAAGACGTTCCAGGGCGGCAGGGGCGGTCCCATGGCGAAGCCCTGGTGGCTCATGGCGATGTCCACACCCGTGTCGATGAAGAGGCCTGAGATGGGCCTCCACCGGACGCCCAGGGCGATGCGGGAAGAGAGCCGCCCCTCGATGTTGTAGTCCTTGGTTTCGTCGTTGAACTCCGGCCAGCGTTGGATGTCTGCTCCGTCACCGGCGATATACTTGTTGGGCTGCCCCGTGGCGACGTCGAGCTGGATGTCCACGATGGGATTGATCAGGCCGCCGAAGTAGGGCAGGGGGGCCTCGATGCCGATGCCGACGCGGAATCGGGAGTGGTTCAGGCCCAGGGCGAACTGCTGCACCAGGAAGGCGTGGTGCTTCTCGGAGGAGTCCGCAGCTTTGGGTGTGTAGTCATTCATGGTGTCTCCCAGCACCGCGTGGGAGGGGTCGTAGACAAAGCCCAGGTTCAGGTGGAAGCGGAGCGGCACCTCGTTCTGGGTGAAGGGCCGAACGTCCAGGGTAGCCAGGAAGTTGAAGAAGATGTTGGTGGCCTTGGCGTTGGTGGCAATGTCGCCATAGCTGTTTAAGAACTTCACGCCGAAGTTGCCGCCCAACGAGACGCCGCCCTTGAGCAGCGGGTAGAATCCCTTGACGCCCAGCAGCCAGTCGCCCAGAGCCATTTGAACTTCCGGTTCCTGGGTGGGCTCTAAGTGGTTCCGCACGTTGATATTGGAGGTCGAGAAGAGGGCGCCGAACACCTCCAGGTATTTCCACGGCGTAAACCCGAAGGTCACCGCGCCCTGGAAGCGGCGGTTCTGCTCGTTGGGACACACGGTCCCACAGTTCTCCCAGTTGGCCACGATGAACTCGTTGTGCTGGAAGTATTCGAAGTGCATCCCCACGCGGAGGTCCCACTGATATCCAGCCGTGGCCGAGACGGCTCGGAACAGGCCAGAGCTTCCGTCGAGGGTAGGGGCTTCGAGCTTGAAGCGTTTCTCTGTGGACCACTTTCCCCAGGCCGTCGAAGGCACCATCGTGCCGATGAGGACTAAGAGTAGAACCCGGCGTTTCAGGAGACTCATGATTTCCTCCAGTCCGCTTCCGAGAGGACGACTCGATGAACGGGCAGAATCACGCGAGCAAGGATTACTGTGTTCAATGTTTCTATCGGGCAACAACATACGTTAGGTGAGAACTTGCGTCAACTCAGCCACCGCGTACCACAGCGGCCTGGACCTGGGAGAAAGGATGGATGAATTGTGAGTGGCGCGACGGGTTCTTTCTCCGGTCCCCGGAGCCACTGGTCATTTGATGGGTTTTCTGCGACAAACTGGGTACTCTCCCAGAGAGTCTGGAGCCGATCCCTTCAAGAGAGTTGTCATCTAGTGTTGCTTTAAACAATGTGTGGTATCTGTGGGATATTATATGATGATTCCAGGACTCCTGATCAGGGGGTGCTGGACCGTATGGTGGCGACCCTTGCGCCCCGGGGTCCAGACGCCGCAGGGACCTGGCGCGCCCCCGGCGTGGCCCTGGGACATCGCCGTCTGAAGGTGCTTGACCTCCACGGCGCCGCCCAGCCCATGGTCGCCTCAGACGCCGACGTCTGCCTCGTGTACAACGGGGAGATTTACAACTACCGTGAGCTCGGCGCCGACCTGATCAAACTGGGTCACAAGCTCAGCCTGCGCTCGGACACGGAGGTGCTCCTGCGGGGGTACCTACAGTGGGGTCCGGAGGTGGTGGCGCGGTGCAACGGCATGTTCGCCTTTGCCCTGTGGGACGGCCGGGACCGGACTCTGCTCTTGGCCCGGGACCGCATGGGACAGAAACCTCTGTACCTCGCTCGTCTTTCCCACGGCCTTCTCTTTGCGTCGGAGCTCAAGGCCATCATGACCCATCCGGATTTCGAATCCCGGGTGGATGCGGACTCGCTCCGGCGGTATCTGGTGCACGAGTACGTTCCGGATCCTCACTGTATCCTCAGTGGGGCGAGCAAGGTCCCACCCGCGCATCTGGCGGTGGTTCGGAGCGCCGACCTGGCGGTGCGTCCCCGCGCCTACTGGGACCTCTCCTTCCCGGCGCCGGGCACGGGGCGGCGACGACGAATGACCTTCGAAGACGCAACCGAGGAGCTGCGCCATCGGCTCGGTGGGGCGGCCAGGCGGCGCATGATGTCCGATGTGCCGTTGGGGGTGTTCCTGTCGGGGGGCATCGACTCCAGCCTGTTGGTGGCCTTGTTGTCCCAACCCGGCGGCGCCCCCGGGGGGCTCGAGAGCTTCGCCATGGGTTTTCGAGACCCCAGCTTCGATGAGTCGGCCCACGCGGCTCGGGTGGCGCGGTGCTTTCATACGAACCATCACGCTCACCACTTCGATTTGGAAGAATTCATGAGCGTCTTGCCCCAGGTGTACGCCCGGGTGGACGAACCCTTTGGCGACGCCTCGGTGTTGCCTACGTACCTGCTGTCACGATTCACCCGGGACCACGTCACCGTGACGCTATCGGGCGACGGCGGCGACGAGCTCTTCGCCGGGTATCCTACCTTCCAGGCCGAGCGGGTGGGCGCTCCCATGACCCGCTACCTGGGCGCCCGTTGGCATGGTCTGCTCCGGCGTGCGGCCGGGCTTCTACCCGTGTCCACGGGCAACTTCAGCCCCGACTTCAAGGTGAAGCAGTTTCTGCGGGGCGTGGGGTTTCGGGCCGAGGCGCGCCATCAGATGTGGCTCGGATCCTATTCGCCCAGCGAGGCACGGGCGCTGCTGCAGCCCGAGGTGGCGGGCCGACTGGGACCGCTGGATCCTCTGGACGAGGTGACCCGCATGGTGGACCGCACGCCCACCTCGGACCCCTGGGACCGTCTCCTGGTGTTCTACTGTCGCTACTATCTGGCGGGGGACATCCTGGTGAAGGTGGACCGGGCCAGCATGGCCGTTGGACTGGAGGCCCGGGCGCCTTTCCTGGACCCGGAGGTGGTGGACCTCGCCTGTCGTTTGCCCCCGGAGTATCGTATCCGCGGGTTCGAGACTAAGGCCGTGTGTCGGCGCCTGGCCCGGAATCTTCTCCCGGCGTCCATCGCCCGCCGGCCCAAGAAGGGCTTCGGTATCCCCGTGGCGCAGTGGCTCAAGGGGCCCCTGCGCGGGCTCATGACCCGGCTGCTGGATCCAGCGCGGCTCCGGCGCGAAGGCTTCTTCCGACCCGAGCTCGTGTCAGCGCTCGTGCGCGCCCACCTGGCCGGGCAGGTGGACGCCCGCAAGCCCATCTGGACGCTCATGGCCTTTCAGCTCTGGCTCGAGGAGCACGGCCCGGGAGCGGCCCCATGAGGCGCGCGACCTACCAACCGGGAGCGGCCCCATGAGGCGCGCGACTTACCAGGTGGAACACGAGGTGTCCGCGGACCATTGGTGGTTTCGTGGTCGGCGGCGGATCCTGACGCGGCTGGTGGCGGACCTGCCCCTGCCCCGGGCATCGGACGCGCGCATCCTCGACGCCGGATGCGGCACGGGAGCCAACACGCCGGCCCTGGCGAAGTTCGGTCGGGTCTTCGGTGTGGACGCTTCCCCGGTGCCGCTCTCTTTGCGGGAGGACCGGCGAGCGGGTCTAGCCCGTCTGGAGCACTTGCCCTTCGCCAGTGGGAGCTTCGACCTGGTGGCGGCCCTGGATCTGCTGGAGCATCTGGACGACGACCTGGCGGGTGTCCGAGAGCTGGGCCGGGTGCTTTCTCCCAAAGGTCGCGGCCCAAGCTGTGGAATCGACGGTGGGTGGCTCCTGGTGTTTGTACCCGCCTTCGAGCAGCTCTGGGGGCTGCAGGACGACGTGTCCCACCACCGCCGTCGGTACACAGCCCAAAGCCTGCGTAGCCTGCTCACCCGGGCGGGGCTCCGGGTGCGGCGCCTATCGTACTTCAACACCGCTCTATTTTTTCCGATCCTTGCCGCGCGGCTGGCCATGCGGGTAGTCCGTCCCCCTGTGCCCACGGAAAACAACCTCACCACGCCGGCGTTGAACCGGCTCTTCGGGGCGGTTTTCGGGGCCGAGGCGGCAGTGCTCCAGAGAGTCGATCTGCCCTTGGGCGTATCTCTGCTCGCCCTGGCTCAGCGTTGACAGGCCCGCGTAGTCTGTGGTCTGATTCGGAGAGGAGATCCACAGGAGGCATGTGCTTGTGAGAGGAACACTGCGGCATTTGGGGGGGGGGCTGGCCATGGCGCTGTTGGTGGGGCTGGTTGGCTCCACCGTCGGGTGCAAGGAGAAGAACGCCACCCAGTGCGGTGATAACCTCTGCAATAGCATTGGTGAGACCTGCTACAACTGTCCCAATGACTGCGGCGCGTGCGTGGGGGATATCTGTGGAGACGGCACCTGCGGCGTCACGGAGTATTGCGATACCTGTCGCGCGGACTGCGGTCTGTGCGCGGACTGTGGTGACGGAATTTGCGCCGTGAACGAGGTTTGCGCCTCCTGTCCGGAGGACTGTGGCGCATGCCCCGCCAGTTGCGGTGACGCCGTATGTAGCGTTCAGGAGAGCTGTGTCTTTTGCGCGCCGGACTGTGGGCAGTGTCGACCCATCTGCGGCGACCAGATCTGTGGCGTGGGCGAGAGTTGCGAGATCTGCCCGGCGGACTGCGGCTCCTGTGGCGCGGTGTGCGGCGACTCCCAGTGTGAGTCCGGCGAGGACTGCACCTCCTGTCCGGTGGACTGTGGCTCCTGCAACACGGTGTGCGGTAACTCCCAGTGTGAGTCCGGCGAGGACTGCACCTCCTGCCCGGCGGACTGCGGGACCTGTGGCGCGGTGTGCGGAAACTCCCAATGTGAGTCCGGTGAGGACTGTACGTCCTGCCCGGCGGACTGTGGCGCTTGCCCGCCTACGTGCGGCGACGGCACCTGCGACGCGGGAGAGGTGTGTGATGTCTGTGTCGCTGACTGCGGCTCCTGCCCGCCGGTGTGCGGCGATGATGTCTGCGAAGGCGACGAGGATGTCTACAACTGTCTGAACGACTGCTACGACTGGCCCGCGGCCTCGGCCGCCCTGGAGCAGCAGATCCTGGATCAGCTCAACGTCTTCCGGTCCCAGTCCCAGGTCTGCGGCGGCACGTCCTACCCGGCGGTGGGGCCGCTTACCATGAACGCCGAGCTCCGGTTGGCGGCGCGGCTTCACTCCCAGGACATGGCGGACCAGAGCTTCTTCGACCACGACAGTCTGGACGGGCGGACCTTCATGGACCGCATCAACGACGCCGGCTTCACGGGGGGCTGCCCCTGCGGGGAGAACATCGCCGCCGGCAGCAGCACCGCCAGCGCCACCATGACCCAGTGGATCAACTCTCCGGGGCACTGCGCGAACATGATGGGCAGCGGCTTCACCACCGTTGGCATCGGCTACGGCTACAACGGCAGCTCCACCTACGGGCACTATTGGACGCAGGATTTCGGGAACTAGCTCAATATAGGAGTCCCCCCGGCTTTGCCGGGGAGGCCTTCACAGTTTGA
>JAOZUO010000212.1 GCA_029938605.1 Deltaproteobacteria bacterium
ACTAAGGACCCGATCGAATATTACTTGATCACTCAAGCCGCCGATGCATCCCGGCTCGCTTCGTTACTTCTCGTTGCATATCAATAAGTATGCGCCTCGTCGTGCCTCGCGAGCCGGGCGCCTCGACGCCCTGCACTGGACAACTAATATCCGAGCGGGCCCTAAGGACCAGGGAGCACTAAGGATTAGCCGGATTCTTCGGAGTCCGGATCCGTCTCGACCGAGGTTTTCTCCGAGGGCTCGGGTGAAGGTGACGGTTCATCGGCGGGGTTTTTTAACACCATTTTCTGGGTCACCCGTCGAGCTCCCGAGGAGTCCTCCGCCTCCTCGGCCTCCTCCCGGAGCATCACCCCCGTGACGGCGTTGCTCATGCCTGGCGCAGGGGGCCGACCCGACGGGGTCTGGAGTCGGCCGGGCTCCACCACATCGCCAGACCTTGACAGCGGTGGCTGGGTCGGCATGGGTAGCAGATCCGACTTGTCTCGTGTGAGGCGCGGCACGCCGGCGTCGGCGTCCACCCGGGACACGGAACCCAGGGGGGGCGTGGACAGACCCACGGGGATCTCGCTGAGCTCCTCCACGGAATCCACGGTGGTGGGGGGGGCCGGTTTGGCCCCGGATGGCAGGGGCGGCGGAGCCACCGCACCCGAACCGCTCCCATTGAGCCTCCTGGGGAGAGCGACCACTCCAGTCCCGTTGGCCGTGGCGCGGAGATCCACGGCCTGGCCGTGGGTAGTAAGAACGCTGAGCAGGGCGTCCCGCATGGCGTTTCCGGTCTGGAAACGCTTGTCGGGATCCTTGGAGAGCCCCTGCATGACCACCGCCTCCACATCCCGATCCAGCGGGTCATCCCCCGAGAAAATGGGCGGGGGCTCCTGCTCAACGTGGCCCTTGATCACCTCGTACTCGGAGTCTCCGGAAAAAGGCAGCCGTCCCGACAGGGCGTTGAACAGGGTCACCGAGAGGGCGTAGATGTCCGAGCGGGAGTCTGCCGGTTTGTTCAGACCCTGCTCGGGGGACATGAACCAGGAGGTGCCCACCCGGGTGCCCGTGCGCGTGAGGTTGGCGCCCCCCTCGGTGAGCTTGGCGATGCCGAAATCTGTGAGTCGCGCCTTGCCCACATTATTGACCAGGATATTGGACGGCTTGATGTCCCGATGGACGATGCCGTTGCCGTGCGCGTGGTGGAGAGAATCGGCCAGGGGCGCGAAGAGCAACGCCGCGGCCTCCGAGTCCATGGGGCCATCCCTCTCGATCATACGATCCAGGCTCTCGCCGTCCACGTACTGCATGATGATATGCATACGCTCACGCTCCTGCTTGAAATTGTGGAGCATGACGATGTTCGGATGGTCCAGCCGGGCGAGGATACGCGCCTCGTCCAAGAACCGGATACGCAGGTCCATCTCCTCCGCCAGGTGAAACGCCAGGACCTTGATCGCCACCTGCTGCCCGGTGAGGTGATGCTGGGCCAGATAGACCTCGCCCATGCCGCCGTACCCGATGAGCCGCACGATATGGTAGTCGTCGCAGACCAGCTCTCCCTGCAACAGCAGGTGTCGGGGCAGGGGCTGTCCACAGTTCGGACAGTGAACCGCCTCAGTAGGAGCTTGGGCCTGACAGTATTGACAGGTGACTAGTAGCGGCTTGAGTTCGTCCATCAGATTCCGACACATACGCGGGACCACGCCGCGGTCTAGCCGCAGACCACCTGCCGTGGTCCCTCCCGATGGGTAGGGATTGTAACCAAATCTACAGAAAGATTCGACTGTTTATGGCGTATAATGCTGTCGAGGAGGTATAGGAACCATGAAACGAACCGTTCTTGTTTTGGTGGGTGTCACCTGTGTATTGGCGGTGGGGTGTAAAACGCGTAAGGAGTCCCCGGATTTCGAGCGTCGGTTCGCCGAAGCGAAGAAAAAGAGCGGCCTTTCCGAGGTGCAGATCATCGACACCAGCGGGGCCGGCGACCTCAAAGGCAACGTACAGCGGCTGGGCGCTCCGACGCCGCCTCCCACGGCGGGCGACCTTCGCAAGCTCCCCATCAAGCTGACTCAGAACCAGGTGGGCATCTACATCCGGCGCCAGCTCGCGCGCCTGACCGGATGCCAGCAACACGCCCGGGGAAAGTCCGGCAAGGCCCTTCTCACGGTCAGGATCCAGTCCTCGGGCCGGGTGTCATCTGTCCAGGTGGACGCCCCGGCCTTCTCCGGAACCAAACTATCGCGGTGCCTGAAGGCCGGCGCCATGCGCTGGCACTTCCCCCGCTTCCGCAAGGGCCCCCTTAGCTACTCCTACCCCTTCATATTTAGATAGTACGAGCACCCTACCCGTCCCCCCATTCTAAGCAACGCTAAGCAAGCGTAGCCAAACGAAGGAGTCGGCGGAAGGACAGCTCTCGCAGCGCCGCCCCGCGGCGCTGGAGCGGCCGGAGCCAACCTCCGAAGCAATGGCAAAGCGAGCGTAACCAAGCGCTCAGTCGTTTTTGAAGGGCGAGCGGCCGAGAGCCCAGCCGGTGGCGATCACGACGAAGACCCACATGACCAGGCTCACCGTGACCAGGGCGCCCCAGCCCCAGATGGAGGTGCGGTAGTTGCAGAGGTGATCGAAGGTGCCGTGAAAAATCCAGGGCATAAGGAGACTGAGCGGCACCAGGTACAACAGGTTCTTGCGACGTACAACAAACTTGGCGCGACCAATGAAGTATCCCATGGACGCCCCGTACAGCGCGTGGGCAGGCACGCTGAGCAGCCCGCGCAAAAGAGCCAGCTCCAAGCTCCCCCGACCCAGGACGTAGTACAGGTTCTCCACGACGGCCAGTCCCAGCGCCATGGTGGCGCCGTAAACGCACCCATCCATGGGTTCATCAAACTCCCGCCAGCGGGCAATGGTGGCCCCGAAGATCACCCACTTGAGGCCCTCCTCCACCGCCGCCGCCACCAGAAAATCGTCGTAAAGGCGGCCCCACACACCCGACAGAGCTCGCCACTCGGGGTCCACCCAGCCGGTGACCCACCGCCCCAGAAACAACGCCGGAATCAACACCAGCATGCCGTATAGGAAGGCCGCCGCCACGTAACGCCGGGGCTCGGGCTCGTACCGATCCCGCAGGTAGAAATAGACCACCAGGCCCAGGGCCGGTACCACGGCCAGCAGGGCCAACCCCGCCACCCGAATCACAGGATCTTCTCCACTCGGATCCGCGCCCCCGACTCCACACGCATCTGCCCCGCCAGATCGGCGGGCACCAGCGCCTCTTTGTCCGACGGCTCACCCGCCAATGCATGGGCGCCCCGGAGCCCGCCGTACCACCAACGGGGATGGGACACGAAGAGCAGATCTCCGGGCTCGGCCGCCAGGGTCTGCAATGCGTCAGCCGGCAGTCTCACTGACGGACGCACCGGCCGACGGTGGCCCCCGGTGGGATCTTCAGGATCGGGCAACCACCAGTCGTCGTCACCCTTCATCCCAGTGTCCTTTTCCGCGGGCAACACCGAGGCCACCAGGGTAACGGGCCGCCCGGTCGTCTCGTTGGGCGGCGATCCCTTGAACCGCGTCATGGCTTCGGTCAAAGTGCCCACCACCAACCCCACCACCGAGGCCGCATCCCGGGGCCGACTGAACATCGTCACCACAAGCCCGATGGCGGTTGACACCGAGAGACCATACAGCGCCCGGATATAGGAGTAGGTTTTGAGGGCCCCGCCCTCCATGGCCGTGCCATGGGCAAAGGGCGTGATGAGCTGGGGCCACACGAAGGAGGCCGCCGAGGCCACCGTGCCCCCCACCAGGGTCCAGAAGGCCGCGGCGGGTGTAAACCGCTTCCAGAGGAAGCCGAAGAGCACCACCACCACCATGGCCGGGGTCACCGCCGCCGTGAAGGCCCCGTGGGCCCGGTAAATGGATTCGAAGGACATGAACAGCGGCACCAGGGCGATACCCACCAGGGCCGCCGCCATTGAGGTCACCCGTGCCACCCGCAGGTAGTGGGCGTCGGTGGCCTTTTGGCGAAAGAACGGCTGATAGATGTCGTTGACGAACACCGCAGACACCGCATTGATCAGCGAATCCGCCGACGACATGAGCGCCGCGCAGAGGGCGGCCAGGATCAGCCCGAAGACCCCAGGCTTCGTGAGGACATGGGCCACCGCCACGAAGATATCCTTGGACGACGTATCCGCAGGCACCAGGCCCGTCTGGACCATGGCCGGCCCGAGCCAGCCGCCGGCAGACACGGCGATGGCCGCCAGGGGAACCAACAACAGCACCGTGAACCCCGCGGCCTTGCGCCCCTCCCGTACGCTGCGCACTGCCAGGAACCGCATGATCACGCCCTGGTTCAAAAAGTAGAAAAAGACCGAGTTGGCAAAACCGTCCTGCCAGAAGATGCCCACGAAATTGAAGGAGGGAGGACTATTGAACCGGGGCAGGGCCTGACGCTGGACTGGAGACAACTCGTTCCAGAACACCTCCACGCCTGGGCCCACCTGCCCGTCTCCCAGGGCGATGAAGCCCAGGATGAGCACCGCGAAACCTACCGCGAGTAGCAAAAACCCTTGGAGCAGGTCGGTCATGATCACCGCGGTCTGGCCCCCGGCGGTTACATAAATGGCTGTTCCCACGGCAATGACCGCCGCCGTGGGAAACACATCCCAGCCGATGACCCGGTTCAGGGCAACGCCGAGGGTATAAAAGTTGATGCCGATGTAGCCCAACATGTACAGCAGCAGAATCACCGTGGCAGCCACTCGCGTACGACGATCGAAGCGGCGCTCGAAGTACTCCGGAATGGAACGGATCCGCGCGAAGTAGATGATCGGCAGCCACCCGAACATGAACAGCGGCATCCACACCCAGTCGTTCAGATAAGACAGTGATGAGGAGATCCCGTGCCGGTACCCCATGGCGGAGTACTTGATGAACGAGTACGATCCCACGAGGGTGGCCACCATGGACAGACCCACCAGCCACCAGGAGAACCGCTGCCCGGCAAAGAAGAAGTCCCGGGTGGATCGGCTGTGTCGGCCGAACAGGCTCCCAAATCCCATGACGGCTACGAAGTACAGCCCGATGACCACGTAGTCGAGGTTCGTACCGAGGGTGGCGCCGTTCACCAGACACCGCCGAGATCGAGATCGTACAGGGGCCCGACGAACTGCAGCACCCCCTGAACCGCCGCATAGGCCACCATGCCCAGCAGCAACAGCAGCACCCATCGCCGGCGTTCGGCAGACTGGCCGCCCAGCATACCGCGCCGCCAAAGAAGCAGTAGGCTGCCGAAAAACACCAGCCCGCCCACTCCATACTGATACAGGTAGGTGAGAAGCCGTTCGCTCATGGTAGGCCTGTGTGTGTACCATGGAAGGTGAAACGTGATAAGGTTTACGCCTCCGAGAGGTATGTCGTGTCGTCCGAAGCCCGCGTTATCATCGACGATCCCCCGAGCATGAGCCTGCTGGGCCTGCTGATGGGCAGCATCATTGAGCGCCGAGCCGCCCAGCCCGAGATCATCAAGCGTATCGAGAAGCTGCGAGGCGGGCTGGTTGTGGAGGCCGGCACCATGACCATCACCCTCCTGTTCGCCGAAGGGAAGGTCACCGTCCTACGGGGCGCGGCCGAGGGGGCCCGGGCACGGGTGCGTGGCTCCATGAATGCCCTGCTGAACATCTCTTTAGGCAAAGGCATGGTAGGCCCCTGGCTCTCGGGTCGCATCAAGACCAAGGGTAGCCTGCTCATGCTCCTACGGGTGCTCCCGCTCATGCGGGCCTAAACACCTCCTCAGCGTGGCGAGGATTCCACTATGACAGAAGCCGTCGACCGTTTCACCGAGCTGTTGGGCGCCGAGCGCGTGATCACCGGCGAGGGGCTCGCTCCCTATCGCTCGGACTACACTGAGGAGGAGCCTCGGGAGCCCGGCCTGGCGGTCTGGCTGGAGACCGCTGAGGAGATCCACGCCGCGGTGATCATCGCCGGCGAGCTGAACCTGGCCGTGGCGGTGCGCGTGGCCGGCTCCAACGTGGGCGCCCTGGCCATGCCGCCAGCTGGAGGGGTGATCTTCGACCTGTCGGGCATGAACCGGATCCTGGAGGTGAACGAGGAGGACATGTACGCCGTGCTGGAGCCCGGCGTCACCTGGGAGCAGCTCAAGGCGCACCTGGCCGAGCAGAAGATCCCCCTGAGCATGGGCTATCCCCTGAGCCCCCCCGACACCTCCATCGTGGCCAACTGCCTGCTGGACGGGCTGGGCAACCTCTCCCTTCGCCACGGATCCATGGCCGACTGGATCGGCGGCCTCGAGGCGGTGCTTCCCGACGGGCGCATCCTCAAGGCGGGCGCCAACGCGGCGAGTGACGTCTGGTTCGGCAACGGTCCCCTTCCGCATCTGATCGGGCTCTTCGCCAACTGGCAGGGGACCACGGGCATCGTGACCAAGCTGGCCTTTCAGCTCTGGCCCACACCCAAATACCGCGCCCGCCTCTTCGTGCTCATGTACGAGCGGGCCGGCGCCTTCGCCGCATTCAAGCGGCTGGCGCGGATGCCCATCGCCGACGACGTGGGCGGCCTCTCCTGGGTCACGGGCAAGATGCTCCTGGACGTACCCCGCCCCAAGGAGCGGGATCCCGGGGAGCCGGAGTTCTTCCTCTACCTGGACCTGTCGGGCAACACCGTGGAGGAGCTGGACCTGAGGCGCCGCATGCTCGACGAGCTACTGGTGCAGTTGGAGAAGGAAGGCTTCACCTCCGAACGACCCTTCGACATCGAAACCCTGGTGAAGCTAAACCCCATGTTCAGCAAGTTCGCCGACTTCCCCACCCGGTTGGAGTTCCTCGTCGACACCCCCGGTGGCGGCCTCTCCTGGGTGGGCACCTACGGCCCCTTGTCCCGATTCAAGGAGTACGCGGATCGCGGCATCGAGATCATGGAGCGCCACGGGTTCCCGCCGGCCGTGGTGAGCCGTCCCATGAAGGGCGGCCACTTCGGCGTCCTGCGCTACCTGACCGTGTTCGACAAAAGTGACGCCGACGAACGACGCCGGGTACGGGAGATGAACATCGAGATCAGCCGGGCCGGCTACGACCTCGGCTTCCTGACCTATAAAACGCCGGCCTGGGCGGTGGAAATCCTCAAGGACTACATCGATCCCACCTTCGTGGAAGTGATGGGCGCCATCCGAAAACAGCTCGACCCCAAGGGCATCATGGCCCCCCACTGCTGGCGCTTCGACGCAGACGAACGCGGCGATCCGTGAGCCACTTCAGATCCGTATGGGGATCCGGAGACGGGCCAACTGTGAACAAAAGGACACACACATCGGTCCACAGCTGTTAATTCTTATTCACTATTACCCTGGGGCCCGGATGGGAGATCCTGGACCAGAAGCTAGAGATCACGTAAGAAATCGGATCTGGCCCACTTTGGCACGGATCCTGTATTAACATCTGTTCGCCGGCACGACTCGACCAACCGGGAACCGGCAAACAGTTGGAGGAAAGTCATGAAACGCATTCTATTTTCCCTGAGCATCGTCGCCCTGCTGGCCTTTGGAGCCGGCTGTAGTGACGACGACTGTAACTTCTGTACCCCGTACTGTGACGACTCCGGCTGCTACAATTGCGACGGTAGCGGATGCTGGCTGGTGGACAACCTGCCCTGCGAGTCCGAGACGCAGTGCGCCGCCGACGAAGTCTGTACCGAGTTCGGCTGTGCGCATCCCTGTAGCTTCGACTCCGACTGCGGCCTCAACGAGCGCTGCCTTCCGGCCGGCTACTGTGGCCCGGCCGAGGACATCGCCCAAACGTGCGACACCGACGATGACTGTGCCCACGGCATGATCTGCGAAGACAACGTCTGCATCGAGGGCTGCGTGAGCGACTCCGAGTGCGGCACCGATGAGGTCTGCGCCGCCTGCGGTCGTTGCCAGCCCGCGGACAACCCCGTCTGCGGCGAGTACAAAGAGTACTGCTCCGACAGCGCCGAATGCGGCGAAGGGCGTATCTGCACCGACCTGGCACGCTGCGCCTACGAGTGCGACATGAGCGAGCCGGTCTGTCCCCGCGGCCAGGTCTGCTCAGACAGCGTCTGCATCGATGACCCGGCCCCGGCCAACCCCGAGTGCCTGAACAGCATCGACTGCGCTACCCAGACCATCTGCGACGCCAACGGCTGCCTGTGCGTCAACCAGTACTGCCAGCCACTGTGTGACACGATCGCGGATTGCGATTTCGGACAAATCTGCGACCTAGGTCTCTGCAAAGCCAACTACCGCCCCGAGGAATAAATAAATAGAGGACGGCCACGCTTCCCCGGGGCAGTTTCCCCCGCTCCCGAATTTCGGGAGCGGGTTTTTTTTATTCGAAATCCGCAGACGAAGCGGCGGAAAATGCCGCGGCCGGACAGCGGCGGGAACGTTGACAATGCGACCGGCGGTGCGGTACCGTGAGCACGTGGTTTTTACCTCCCCCTCGGAGCCCACTTTGCCTCGTATTCTGGTTGTCGATGATGATCCCTGGATTCTGAAGATGGTCACCACCGTCCTCAAGAAGCGGGGTCACGACATTCATGTGGGAAGAAACGGCGTGGAGGGACTGGCCAAAGCCAAGGAGATCGACGCCGATCTCATCATCACCGACATCATGATGCCCGAAATGGACGGCTGGGACCTGGTGCGGACAATCCGCTCTACTCCGGGCCTCAGCATGATCCCGGTCATCTTCCTGACGGCACTGTCAGATGATGATGACCGCATCCAGGGATTTCGTTTGGGCGCGGACGATTACCTCGCCAAACCCTTCCGCTTCGACGAGCTGGAGCTCCGCGTGGAGAAGGCGTTCCGCAGCAAGGCGCGCATCGACGATCTATCCGGCGCCGTGGCCAGCGCGCGACCAGAATCCGCCGAGTTGCCCGCCGCGGGCATCCGGGGCAACCTGGACCAGATCGGCCTCTCGAGCCTCCTGGTCATGATGGAGATGGAACGCAAATCCGGTATTTTGGTGTTGAAGCACGACGAAGATGCGGCACGGCTCTTCTTGAAGAGCGGGCACATCCTGGCCGCCCGATTCGACAACAAGGCCGAGCCCCGTGGTGCCGACGCTATTTACGAGCTGCTGCGCTGGACCACCGGCAAGTTCGACTTCTCCAGCCTCGAGGTGGACATGGAGGATGAGATCAACTCCTCCACCACCCACCTGATGCTGGAAGGCGCCCGGCTGATGGACGAGGGCGGTCACTAAGGGCCCGTCTAAGAATAAGTCCAAGAATCAGGGCGTCGATGCGCCCGGATCGCGAGGCACGACGAGGCGCATACTTATTGATATGCAACGAGAAGTAACGAAGCGAGCCGGGATGCAGCGGCGTCCTGGGCGATCGAGTTATTATTAGACGGGCCCTTAGGGCTCGCGCAGGGATTCTGAATGGAAATCGGTGAGGTCTACGGCAAGTACCGGCTCATGGAACGCATTGCCGTGGGGGGCATGGCTGAAGTGTACAAAGCCATGGCCATGGGCGAAGCCGGCTTTGAAAAGCCCGTGGCCATCAAGCGGCTCCACCGGCAGTTTGGCGAGGACGAAGATCTCGTGGGTATGCTGCAGGACGAGGCGCGACTCTGCAGCCAGCTCAACCACGGAAACATCTGCCAGGTGCTCGATCTGGGCCGGGTGCAGGACACGTACTACATCGCCATGGAGTACGTGAACGGCAAGGACCTGTTCCACCTGCTACGGAAGGCGGCCCAGGGCCAACGCAAGCTCCCCCTGCCGGGAGCCCTGTACATCGCCTGTGAGATGCTGGCGGGCCTGGACTACGCCCACCGCAAACACGGTCTGGACGGCGAGCCGCTGCACATCATCCACCGGGACATCTCGCCCCAGAACGTGCTCATCACCTATGACGGCGAGGTCAAGATCATCGACTTCGGCATCGCCAAGGCGCGCACCTCTACCCACAAAACCCAGGCCGGCGTCATCAAGGGCAAGTTTCGGTACATGTCTCCGGAGCAGGCCCGGGGCGAGCCCATCGACCACCGCACCGATATCTTCGCCACGGGGGTCGTGCTCTACGAAATGATCACGGGCAAGCCCCATGCGGCGGGTGCCACGGATCGCGAGGTCCTGATCAAGATCCAACGGGGCAATTTCGATCCGCTGTCCCAGCTCGTGCTCGGGCTGCCGGCCGAGCTCGAGGGGATCGTCCATCAATCGTTGACCCTGGAACCTGAGGGCCGCTGGTCCACCTCCCGAGCCATGCGCAAGGCGCTGATTTCCTATATGCGCTCTAACGGGCTGGTCTTCAGCCGCGACGACCTCGCAGAGTATGTGCGAGCCCTCTACATTGAATCCACGGGCAAAGGTACCCAGGTGGACCAGATCGAGTCCCTCGACAGCAACGACCTGAGCGTGTCTCCATCCCTGGGCGCCGAGCCGGATCCCTTCGAGCCCCGACCCGTTGCCCCGGACAATGACCCCTTCGCGCCTGGCCTCGCGCCGGTGGTCACAGTGGGGCTGTCGGCGCCCCCCGCACCCACCCCCGTACAGCCAAATCTCGCCGCGGCCCCCCCTGCCGCCACGCAGGCCCCCGCCGCCGCGCAGCCCAGCGATACCCCGCAGGCAACCGTGGCCCTACGCGAGTCTCGTATGCCCGCCGGGCTTCCCGTGGGTCCGCCCGCCAACCGGCCCCCGCAGGCTGCGCCCTCGAGGCCCAGGCCAAACCCGGCGCCCGCGCCCCGCACCGTGACGCCGGCCGCGCAAGCGCCCCGAACCACCGATCCCCAAGCCCAGGCCGCCACAGTGGTGTCCGACACCCTCGCGGGGCGGGGTCGTCCCTCGGCGTTGTTGGCCTTCGGAAGATTCGTGGTCCTGCTCGGGCTGCTCGGGCTCATGGGCGTCGGGGGATACTACGCGTACATCCTGCACATCAAAAAACCGGACGTACGGTCGGTGGCCAAGCACCAGAAAAAAGCCGGCAAAAGGCACCGCCGCAAACCTCTTCAGGTGAAAGCCTCCCTGGAGATAGACAGCCGTCCCCGGGGAGCGCGCATCTTCCTGAGCGGCCAGGACGTGCAGGTGAAGACCCCGGGCAGCTTCCCGGACTACACCGTTCCAACGCGTCTCCTGGTGGAGTTGCGGCACAAGCGCTTCAAGAAGCCCTGGCGCAAGATCATCCACATCGGCCCCGGCGATCTGGTCAAGTTCGTGGCAGACCTTCGCCATCCGCCGAGCCACGACGAAAAGACGTCGGTTGGCGGCAAGCTCCGGCGTACCTACCACCACAGGCGGGGGCGGCCCAGGCCCGCGGGAATGACCCAGGTAGACGAACCCACGGGCCTGGAAAAAACTGACATCGCCCACCTGGCGGTGGTGGCGAACGTCAAGGGCGCAGACGTATTCATCAACGGACGCAGACGCGGCAAGACCCCATTTTTTCGCAAGGTGCGCCCCGCCACCTTCCGGGTACAGGTCCGCTTCGGCAAACGCCGCTCCGAGGTGCAAACCGTGACCTTGCGCCCTGGCGGCGACGAGGTGGTCCGATTCTCCCTGGGGCAGTGACCCGCGACGAAGGGCCCATCGGACAACCTCTCCCATGACCCAACAGCTCGACCCACCCCAGACGCCCGAGATCATCGAGATCCGTTTCACGGTGGAGCCCGCCTATACCGGTTGGCGCCTGGACCGCTACCTGCAGCTACGCATTAAGCGACTGTCTCGCACCCGTATCGCGGAGATGATTCGACGGATCCTCACGCTCAACGACAAGGCCGTGCGAAAACCCGGCGTACGGGTCAAGCGGGGTGACCGGATCCTCATCCGCCGTCCGGCCCCGGTGGAGCCCGATGTACCCTGCCACTTCGAGGAGCTGGCCCGGGGTCCCGGCTACATGGCGGTGCACAAACCCGCCGGCCTGCCGGTACACCCCACCGCGCACTATCTGCACAACACCCTTACCGCCCTGGTTCGAAAGCGGTACGGCGATGACAGCGGTATGAACATGGCCCACCGCCTAGATCGCGAGACCTCGGGTATCGTGCTGTTCGGCACCGATCCCGCGTCCACCCGCCTGCTGAAGCTATCCTTCCAGGAGAAGCTCGTGAAAAAACAGTACCTGGCCCTGGTACACGGCGACTTCACCCAGGAGTGTGAAGTGACCGAACCCATCGGCCCGGCGCCTGATTCGGTGATCCGCCTTCGCATGGGTGTGCGACCCGACGGGCAGCAGTCGCGCACCAGATTTGTTCCCGTGGAACAGTTCGGGGAGTACACGCTGGTCCGGGCCCACCCCCACACTGGTCGGCAGCACCAGATCCGCGTGCACCTCGAGCACCTGGGCCACCCGGTGGTGGGAGACAAAATCTACGGTCATCCCGACAGCTTCTTCCTGTCCATCGTGAAGCATGGGTCGACCCCCGAGTCTCGACGATGCCTGCTGCTCGATCGCCATGCCCTGCACGCCTCCGATATACGGTTTCCAATACCAGACGGATCGGGCCTAGAGGCGGAGGTTCACGCTCCCTTACCCGATGATCTCGCGACGTTCATTGAGGCATTGAGGCATTGAGGCGATGAGGCGATGAGGCGATGAGGCGATGAGGCGATGAGGCGATGAGGCGATGAGGCG
>JAOZUO010000213.1 GCA_029938605.1 Deltaproteobacteria bacterium
ACCCTCAACGGGCTGCCCATCATCCCATCTTTGGGGATCAAGGGGGCGTTTTGATTTTGTACCTGTTGATGGGTTGTGCTTCCGTGTAGCTTCGTTCCCCTAAAATGCCCTGTTGCTGCCTCTGTGCGCCGTTTTGAGCGTATCTCTCTTGCTCTCCTGTGTTGACCTGTTACTCTGTCTGTACGCGACTGACGCACGACTGACGCGCGATTGACGCGCGACTGTAGACGACGGAGGCACAGCATGGCCAAGCGGCGACCGAAGCTCACCAAGCGTCTGGTGGACAGCCTGCACACCGACAAACCCGGGGGAGAGCGCACCTACTGCGGCACCACCGCCGGCTTCGGGGTTCACGTCCTTCCCAGCGGCCGGCGCAGCTTCTTTTGGGAGTACACCGCACCGGGCTCCAGTCGCCGACGTAGGATGAAGCTCGGTACCTACGGTGACGACCTGACCATTGATGACGCCCGCGATGAGGTCCGCGACAAACGCGGCCTGGTGCGCAAGGGCGTAGACCCTCTCGAAGAGCGACGACTCGAACGCGAGGCCGGTGACTTCGCTGAATGGGCAGAGCGTTACAAAGAGCTGGGAAAAGCCGCAGGACGATGGGTGCCCCGGTCCTTCGTGGAGGTGGAGCGCCACCTACGCCGAGCTTCCGAGGCCTTCGGGCACAAGCGTCTGGCCAACCTGGACGCCCCCACCATCGAGCGTTGGCGCGACCGGATGCACGAGGGGCACGGTCTCACGGAAGCGAACCAGTGTCTCGGCACGGTGAAGGCCGCTCTGACCGAGGCGTGGCGCCGTGGGTTCATTCCCACAAACGAAGCCAGCAAGGTCCGGCCCATCGCCGGGAAGGTGCCCAGGACCCGCACCTTGTCCGACGCAGAGATGAAGTCACTTCTGGAGGCCGTACAGCACCACGAGGACCCGTTCTTCCGCGTGGCCATGCTCTGGCTCATCATGACCGGCGCGCGGCGCAGCGAGGTGCTCAGGGCGAACTGGGGCGATCTTCTCCTGGACCCACCCGACCGGGCAGAGTGGACGATCCCTCTCGCGAAGAACAAGCGCCCATCCGTGCGCCCCATCCCCGGGGGTCTGGTAGATGAGTTGCGACGCCTCCCCCGTGACGCTGTCCAGGTGGTGGGGCATCGTTGGACCATTCACGCATTTCACAACCGCTGGCTCAAGCTACGCGCCGCCGCGGAGCTCCCCGACGACATCCACCTTCACGACCTACGACGAACGGCGGGCCTGTGGATCGCTCGGACCGCTGGCCTCCAGGCCGCGCAACGTCTCCTCGGCCACGCGAGCATCAAAACCACCGCCGCGGTCTACGCCCCGCTCACCGTGGACGATCTTCGCGACGCCCAGGATCAGGCAGTGGCGAAGATCATCCCGTTCAAGCAGAAGGCAGGGGGAGAGGAGAACGAGTAGCCCCGTTGGTACGCGGTCGACACCCCGGCCTACCAGAGCACGATGGGTTGACTCGCCAAGGCAGACGGGGGACGATTGAAACAGCCTGCGGGCTGGGGGAGAGGAACCATGAGAAGACTGATTATCACACTGACCGCCGGAGCGGTGATTGTGGCATGCAACAGCAAGCCGCCGGATCCAAGCATCGTAGCAGCCAAGAGGGCCAAGAAGGCCAAGAAACTCCGGGCTGCGGAACGGAAAGCCACTGCGCTTCGTAACCGCAAGATAGCGACCGCGGAAATCAACAGATTGGAGGGACTGGGTCCACGGAAACGACTGTCCCGCTGTCTGGCGAACCACAAGGCTTCTGTGGCGCGCGCTGAGAAGATCACAGAAAAGGCGGTACGAGAGAACACGATACAATTACTGAACAAGCAGAGCGCGCTGTGTCCAGACTACGCAAATGAAAAGGGAAGCATGCCTTACTTTGCCGAAGCGGTTATCGATGGCGAAGAAACGGCGGCGTGGAACAAGCTGACCCCTGCTCAACGAGCCGCGCACAAACGCAAGAGAGCTGCGACGGCGCGCATACACACCCGCAAGCTGAAAGCGGGGCTCATCAACAAAGCCGTCGCCTTCTACCAAGAGCTACGAACTCTATACCGTCTGGGCTCGGGCAAGATGGATCGGTTGCGGCGGAATTCAGATCCCCTCGTTGGGCGCCGCTGTATCACGCTGCTGAGACAGCACCGGCCGAGAACGCTTAGCATTGCTGCTGACATCCGAGTGATTGAGGACCACAACGGCAAGTTGTTCGTGGCTCTCATCGGGGCCGCCAGCCGAATGTCAGGATGCGTAACGTGCAGCCGGACGCTTGGCCCCAAGCGCTGCAAGCAGGTTCGGAGCTATTTGAGGAAAGCAAGGGCCGAGCTGCGTAGGGAAGGACGACGCGTACCTGCGGTGAGGTGAACCCATGTTCTTCCAGCGTTCCGGAGACCACTCACGACTTCGTGGGCCGTTGCTGCGACAGCCTTGTATTCCCACCTCCGCTGACTCGCGTTGATGACAGTGCAGTATCGGAGAGGCAGGAGACACACCATGGGAAAAATGACCAAGCCGAAGAAGCGGGCGCAAGACAGCCGGAAAGAGCAATGGGTTGTTACGGAGGTAGGTGGCATTTGGCCCGGCGAACGAGTCGCAAGGTCGAAAACCGGGACCGTGTTCTCGAACAGCAGTGGGGAGAGATGGGTTCGCCCAAAGATTATCCTGGACGATGAAGCTCCGGAACCCGAGCTGCCAATCGATACGACCGAGCACGAAGGGAGGTATGTGTCTTTCGCCCGTGCGTTCGGTATCCTTGAACCTCCAGATACAATCGCCCCCTGGATGCCCTGGATGGTTCAGGCAAAATCGGTACTCGCCAACGCATACCTTTACGCCTTGCAGTACCTCGAACATCCAGATCGTGGCCACACAAAGAGCGAGCCGATAAGCGAACAGGATCCCCCGAGGGAGCTGGCAGGCCGTGGGGTGCACATTGAGTGCCACAACGAGACAGGCGACGCAGAGGGCGGGAAAGCCGACGTTGCTTTGTCTTGCCTCACTGCCCACGAGGTAGTGAAGCATTTCGAGACCATGAAGTTCGAAATCAGCTCCTATGCCCAAGATGCCAAGAACGATGATGAGAAGCGGGGACTGGACGAACCCGGAAACAGGTACTCAGGGCTGCAATTGTTGCGCGGAGCTCTAGAGAGCTCATTCCTGGTAGGGTTCTGGTACGCAAAATTATCGGCGAGGCAGGCAGAATTGGCGGCTCGACTCGGAGCGGATAACGCCAGGAATTCTCGGAAAGCACGAGCCAATCGGCGGAAAAAAGCTGAAACGGTTAAGGACTATTTGCCCCAAATGGGAGTGGTGAAAAGCGCAGCCTACGCGAAAGGAGGGGACGCCGCAATCTTGGCAGCTACCGATCCGGACAAGCCCGTGCGCGCCCGTTCTCTTGAGAACGCCGCACGCGAAATGAACCCATCCTCCAGGCGCCGCAAGACCTGTAAACGCCCTAGCTGCAACACGCGGTTGACGGGTCGACAACTCTATTGGTGTTCAGCCAAGTGCCGAAAATGGGGCTCACGTAACCCCAACAAGGCGTGACACGAAGGTGCTCAGGCCAGGGTGAAGGCCCGTAAGGCTCTCGTGGCCCTGGGGGGGGGAAGCACATGGGAAGGGGGCTTCGGTGAGCGCGGCGGGGCGAGGCGTGGATGGTCGGGCAGTGGATAAAGGGGTGGGAGATAACTGACGCCCAGTCTGCACGGTCGAACCTAAAGGCGTCGTATGCCAGGATCTACGCGCGGGTCCAGAAGGACTACGAGACCCAGGAGGGGAAAGGGCAGATTTCAGAGAAGGCGGCCGAGCAGATCGCGCCGATCCTGGCCATGCTGAAAACATCCTCGGAACTGGTGGGCGGAGCCATCGCCAACGGCCTGAACAAGCGGCCGATCATGGTGCACACGCCGGTCACAGTGACCGTGGTCAACAATCCAGGGAGCAGGGCAGCGTCAAGGGTCGTAAACGAAGCTCTCCGGCAAGCGAAGGGACTGACACAGAATCTCGGCCAAGGTGCCGATGTGGCTGGCGCAGTGAAGGCGGCTGGCCCCGTCATATTGGGCGCCAGTAACATCCTACTCGATAAGCTATAGCTCGCCCTTCCTGAGCTTCCTGATGGATGCGTAGGCCCTAAGTCGCTTCATTACGCCATGGGTGGCGTAGCAGGTCCACACCATGCGGCCTTCCTTCGCAGTGAATACACCCCTGATCACCAGCCCGCCGTCAGCCAGATGAGCGCCGATTTTATCAGCGGGGATGTTTGCGCCTGACGTCGTCTTCAGGGCAGCACTGTTGCACGGACCACTAATGCTCACCGCCCCGATCCCCGTCTCTTCTCCCTTGAGAGTGAGCGCAGCAGCGCACGTGTTCCATATGCGCTGCTGCGCGGAAGTACAGGCGCCGGAGCGCTTGGTGATGGCTTCCTCGGCCGGATTGCTCGCCTTCGACTTCCCGCATCCGCCCAGCATCCCCATCACGCAAACGAAAACGATTCCCCTCATGGCCTCACCTGATTCTGTATTGGCGGCGGCGGCGGTCCGCCTGCCCCTCCGCCCCTCTCAATGAGAAACCGAAGGTACTTCATCTCGGCCGCCGCCGTTTCACTGGCCTCCTGGATCTTGCCCAGCGTGTAGGCTGACCGAAACGCAATGAACAGAAACAGCAGGGCGAAGAAGCCCCCGACAAGCAACGCGATCTCTATCATTTGGTGATTCTCCCTTCCCTTCCGAGACTCTCACGCCCCGCTCACCGAGTCCATTGGTGTTCAATCAGCGCCTGGTTGCGACCCCTGCTAAGTGTGACACGGAGGCGCGCAAACCAGCGCCACAAGCCAGATTGAGCCTTGTTATGGGGAGGGGGGTTCCTGGTGTGACGCTGACACGGCAGCTCTCTCCGGGTATCAATTGCAGCAGAGCCGCACGCTGCGGATACCAGGAGCACACACATGACCACCTATCTCAGTACCGCCGATCTGGCCGCTCACCTCGGCATCGCCGAACAGACCGTGCGCCACTGGCGACACCGCGGACATGGTCCCCGATATCATAGGATTGGAGGGCCGCGTTCGCGGGTGATTTACGATCCAGCCGAAGTCGAGCGATGGCTTGCCGAGCGTGAGGCCGGGAGCACCTCCGAGGAATCTGCCCGTAACCAAGTAGCCGCCGCGGGCTCGGAGGGGTGAGTCGTGCCGACAACAGACCCGGTTGGGGCACCCTTGCGTCAAATAATCCTCGATGCGCAGCGGTATGCCGAGATGAGTTACAGCATCTTTCCGGCTGGCCATGACAAGCGGCCGTATGGCGGCTGCCGCTGGAGCACCGAAGCAGTTAACTGCGCCGAGGATGTGGTTGATCTCTGGGCAGAGTTTTCCGGGCCATGCATCGGGCTTGTTCCGCCTCGCGGAGTGGCTGCCCTCGACCTGGACGTCAAGGGCGGTCTGAATGGGCTTACTGCCTTGAATGCCCTCGCGCCCGAAGGCGAGGAACTCGACCCGATGACACACAGCGGTCCCTGGGCGAGTACCCCCAGTGGTGGTTATCACGTCCTTTTTCGTCTGCCGGATGATCTCCGGGTGGGCAACCGTACGGGTAGGCTGCCGTCCGGTGTGGACGTGCGCGCCGATGGACGGGGATACATCCTGGTGGAGCCCAGCTCGACGCCCGCGGGGCGCTACTCGTGGATCTGCCCGTTGTGTTCGCCCGCGGACCTTCCAATACTCCCCGAGTGGATCGCGGACCTCCTTCGCCCGGAGCCGCGCTCTAAGCTGCGCCCGGAGCCATCGCTACCGCCGCGGAACGAGGCACCGCAGAGTGAGGGCGCCGGGTCGTACATCGAAGGGGCGATACGGTCGGCGGCCGAGAACGTGCGCGGCGCGTGCGAGGGCGAGCGAAACCAAACTCTCAATTCCGAGAGCTACTCGCTCGGGCAGCTTGAGCACGCGGGTCTCGTCAGGTCCACCGCCGAGAGTGGACTTGTCGCCGCTGCGATGGCTGCCGGGTTGGGCGAGCACGAGGCGCGAAAGACGTTTGCGAGCGGGTGGCGCGCCGGGACGGCTGTCCCCAGGGAGATTCCTGAGCGCGAATACAACGGGCGGCGCGGGGGCGCGAGAGAGCAGAACCAGCCCGCCGCGGGGCAGGGAGACGAGGGCGAGCTGCCCGCCCGCCTGGCACGCTACGAAGATAGCTACAACGCGCGTCGGCTTGCACGAGACCGCGTTGGGAAGCTGCTGTACTGCGGAAGCCTCAGTGGGTGGTTCGTGTGGGATGGGCGCCGTTGGCTGCGTTCTGAGAACCACGCGGAGCAAGAGGTGGCGAGGGCGCTCGCCGCGATCATGTTGGCTGAATCTGACGCGCGGTTGTCCGATGCCCTTGCCCTCGTCACGAGCGCGGACGTGAAAGTGAAGGCGGCGCCAACGGACACCAAGGTCACAGCGGCGAAGGCGAGCGCCGATGTAGTACATGCAACTGCGCGAGCTGACCACGCACGGGCCAAGCGGGCGCAGACACGCCGGGGGATCGAGGCCATGCTTTCCCTGGCCCGTAGCGAGCCATTGTTCGCGGTGTCGCACGAGGTGGTGGACGCGGAACCGTGGATCTTGAACTGCGAAAACGGTGTGCTCGATCTTTGCACGGGTGAGCTTCGGGACCACAGCCCCGGCCTTCGCCTGACGAAGGTTGCCGGCTGTGCCTACGAGCCGTGCGCCCAAGCTCCCAGGTGGCACGCCTTCCTTGAACGTATCCTCCCCGATTCTGGCGCGAGAGGCTTCGTCCAGCGACTTGCAGGTTACGCCCTGACCGGCGTGATTCGGGAGCACGTTCTGCCGGTCTTCTTCGGCCTCGGCGCCAACGGAAAGAGTGTCCTCGTGGGTACTCTACAGGCCCTGCTCGGAGACTACGCAGGGACGTTGCCGCCCGAGGTGGTGGCGCCCATCCAGCATGGAGAGCAACACCCTACGGGACGTGCGCGTCTGCGTGGTTTGCGTCTCGCGGTGGCGAGTGAGTCTGACCAGACGGCGAAGCTTGCTGTTGCCACTGTGAAGGCGTTGACTGGAGGCGATCGCGTCGTGGCTCGATTCATGCGGCAGGACTTCTTCGAGTTCGAACCGAACCACAAACTCGTGCTCGTGACAAACCACCGGCCGCGCGTGTCTGATCCTGGCGATGCTATCTGGCGTCGGGTGTTGCTCGTGCCGTTCGATGTGCAGATCCCCGAGCCAGAACAGGACCGCGAGCTGCCAGACAAGTTGCGTGTCGAGTTGCCCGGGATCCTGCGGTGGGCCGTCGAAGGGTGCCGCGCCTGGCAGAGAGATGGGTTGGCCGTACCCGAGGGGATCAAGGCTGCCACTGCCGAGTACCGCGCCACGGAAGACACTTTGGGGGAATTTGTTGCCGAGAAACTGGAGACAGACCCCGAGGCTGTAACGCTGGCGAAAGAGCTACATGCCGCCCACCGCGAATGGTCAGAGGGCATAGGCGGGCGCGCAGTTGCTCCGAAGACGTTCTACCGGATGTTGGAGGAGCGAGGTGTCCGCCGGGGGCCGAAGCGGAGCGGCGGGGCAACCTTCGTCGGTGTGCGAGTCCGAGAGCCCCGATTGGGAGCGAGTGAGCCCAATCAACGCGGACGCACCACTGGGCAACACACGACAGGTGACGCAGTAGACGCTGTGACGGAAATCCCCCCTATCGGCCTCTATAGAGAGAAACAGATTTCAATCTCTGACGCTGATAGTAGAGATCTGCGTCACAACGGCACTGTGTCACCTGTCGATGGATCACGAGAGAGGGGATCGATATGAGCACATCTGCCCTGCTTCGAGAGCTGACGGAACGTGGCATTGTGCTCCGGGTGGACGGCGACGGCATCCACTACGACGCACCGGCCGGAGCTTTGACTGACGACCTTCGTGGGCAACTCATCGAGTCCAAGCCCAACCTGCTCCCCTTGCTCAGGGTCCAGGCCTTCCGGGCCGAGATCCACGCCGCAGTGGCTCGGCTCAGCGCCGGCTACACCTACTCGGCCAGCGAAATTTCCGAGGCCATAGTCAAAGCGCATGAGGCTGATGCCGCACTTGACCGAGTTGCCGAGCACGTTGAAGAGGATCTACACGGTGCCTTGGTCGCCCTTCGCTCGTGGGAGGCGGTGTGGGCTGCTGCGGGTGTCTTGCGGAGTGACCGTTGTTCTGAGGGGGGCCTAGACGGGGAGGGGAGCAACCCCTCTTGTGCAGAGGCACCCCATGGACAGTGGAACCAGACAGTCTATGGGTATAGAGGGAGATGATGATGAGTAAGGTCGAATCATTGGCGGCGCCTGCGGAGATGCTGCAGCCCCGCCGTACAGGAAAACCAGTGAACCGCCAAGAAGCGGGGATGCCTTCGTTGTACGAGGGATATCCCTACGTCACGATTCGGGCCCGGGTGAAGCGCGAGGATCTCGACCGATTGGAATCGCAGGGGCTGGAGATAACCAACGTCGCCACGCCTCCCGACGAGCCACCACATCCGGACTTCCCCGAGCCAATCAACAAGGGGTGCGACGTGGATCCGCACCTGGTGAGCTACGTCCAGAACCTCGCCAGTCAGCCCGGACATCTCGACCCGGATTACACCACATCCTACAATGACGCGCTGGTGACTGGCCTTGAACCGAAAGACCCGCTGCAGCTCATGGCCGCTTCTTTGCTTGTGGAGCTCCACCACAACGCCCTGCGGTGGATGGCAAAAGCTGACGCTGGCGAAAGTATGCCGGGCGTCCTTGAGTTGTCGCACCCGGAACGGCGCAAGGCGTGGGAGGCGTTGGAGCGTATCCGTTTGCAGTGGGCGAGCCGGGCGGCCACGGCGACGGCGTCGTTTACGAAGCTGGCCGAGACCCTCGCCAAGCTCAAGGGCAAGGTGGCCAACCAAACGATGCGTGTGGAGCACGTACACGTCGCCGATGGTGCCCAGGCCGTGATCGGCAACGTAGGGAAGGGCGGCGCCAATGAGTGAGCACAGGCGAGGCCGACTTGCCCAGGGCCTCGAAGGCGGCCCCATTGAAAACTGCCATAACGCCCCAATGTGCGGAGCGAAGACCCGCGCGGGGACGCCATGCCGGCGCCCTGCTTGCCGTGGTCGAAAGCGGTGCCACCTGCACGGTGGGCGCAGCACTGGCGCCCGCACCATCGAGGGGTTGGAACGGTGCAGGGAAGCGGCGACGGTTCACGGCTACTACACCGCACGGGCACGGGCCGAACGTCAGCAAGTCAGCCAATCAATGCGACGTACGCGCGGTGTTATGGCGTTTCTATCGGGCAAGATGCCCAGCGCCATGGACCTTGAAGCGATGGATCCCGCAGACCTGGCGTTGTTGATGGGGATGAGCCGGTGACGGCGCTACTGGGCATCGATCCCGGTTTCGCCGCCCTCGGCTTGGCTCGTGTGGAGCCGGTGGAATGACAGCTACCGCTATCGGACCGCTGCAGGTGGGAGACCGGCTCGTTTCCCGAGACGGCCAAGAGGCGACCGTGGTCAAGATGGAGTTGCGCGGTGGACTCGATGGGGCGCCCTGGGAGACGTGGGCCCAGCTTACCCCTGACGACGGCGTCCAGCGGTGGGTAAAGGTGGAAGGGTCGGAGCTTGATCCCGAAGCCGATGGTGATGAGGAAGATGTGCTCGATGTCATCCGCGAGCGGCTGGAGATGGGGCGCGGCACCTACGGTCCGTTGCGGTTGGACTCCGACCCCCGGGACTTCGAGCACGAGGCCCTTGAAGAGTTGCTTGACGGCTGTGTGTATCTGTCCTGTGAGCTCCTACGCAGAGAACGATGTAGGTCGCCTACTTCCTGAAGACACCGTACTCCGTTCTTACGGTGTTCCAAGGGCTGGAATGCCGCTCCCCGAGGGAATCATGGACCACTGCTCGAACCTCGATTGACTCGGTGCTGTCGTCAATCTCCAGAGCAGCAATAATACCCGATTTACAGAAGTCGACGTCTGCCGCCTGACCGTCTTCAATTCTGATGCGGTATTCTTCCTCGACCGAGCGCGGCCCACGGTTCCCTCTCGTCGGCACGCGCCCTTGAAGCTCGACCTTCGCCACCGAGACTGGACGGGGGCCTACACATGTGATGTCGACTCGAATGATCCGCTGATAGGCCCAGGGACCACCCCCAACCACACCTGACAGCAGCGAGTCTCCTTCCGTGATCTTCACTCGAAGTTTCTTGCTGCGTCTCAGCCCGATGTATATGCCAACGACGGTCACAATGAGTCCGGCGACCGCAATTCCGATTTCAAGCATTGGTGTCATTCTGCCAAGCGCCCGGCTGGATCGCAAGCACACGAGCTTGCTCCTGGGCTATTGCGGTGTCACGCGGTCACACTGATTGGAGGCCGATATCCTACGGCTACCATTGCATTTGGGGGCCGGTCTGATAGTTGACCTGGTGCCCAGCGAAGAGGACGGGTGCCGGGACATCGGGTGGCGATGGCGACCGCGGATACGATCCCCGCACCCATGCTGGCTAGAACAGTGCGCCCAGTGTGATGCACAGGATGAGCAGCCGCGTGGACCACACCGCTCTTGACAGTCGTCGATGTCCCATCATACAGATGAGCGGTTCTACCCGGCTCACCACCCCCACCCAGTGGGTGCGTAACCACAAGGTTTATCGCCGATGCATATCGACATTCCCGCAAACGCAAGGACAGCGATGGCGTGGTTAGTCGCGCTCACCGCAGACCAGCAAAAAACGATCGTCACAGCACTCGGTGCAGCGTCTCCGTCTGCCCGAGTGTCGCAATTGGCACAAGAAATCTCAGCCGCTACCGATCTTCCGATCGGCGACGTGAGCCCAGCGTTGACCGAAATTGCGAAGATCTACGCGCTGAGGATCCGCGAGGATACGGGTTTAGGCGAGTTCGTGGACATGCTCATCGCAGCACTCCTCAGAACGGAGATTATCGACGATGCTGACGATCCCGCGCTGCGGGGCTTTCTCGCCGAGGTGCTGAGTCAGGAAGATTCTCTTGGGGTTGCTGCTCGGGCGATGTCAATAGTTCGTGCTGGCACAAGGCTCTTCTGCAACGCACGCGTACTCACCGATCTACGACCTGTGTTTCCTGCAGACGCGAAGACCGGACCAACTGCCGCCGTAATCGCTCACTCACTGGAGATCACGTTCCACGACGCTGCAAATTGGCGCAGAGAATCGACCTGTATTACAATGCGTACCAAGGATCTGCGGCGACTGCGCGATGCTATCGACAGGGCTATCGACAAGGAAGCGTCGCTCACAGATTTCGTGAAGAGCACGAACCTTCCTGTTCTGGAGATCGAGGAATGAGCGCCTATCACCGCTGTCCGACACTTCCCTCGAGAATTCAAGGTTGTTTTGGGGGAGCTCCGTACCAACTCCGGCGGGGACTCGATAGCGAGCAATGGCAATACGTTGACGACGGCGCGCGGATTGTACTCGATCCCCCTGAGGAACAAGCTCCGATCGAGATCCATAGGCCCGAACTGACTGAGGACAACATTCACCGTTTCATCCTTCAACATCGACTCGATGACGAATGGGCCGCCACCCTCGACGTAGCGCACAAGTGTTTTCCTGCAGCGACGCTTCAGTTCTATGTCGAAACCGATCCGGAGGACGAAATAAGCTCATGGGTAGTTATCGAGGCCAAGCTCACCACATCTGATGCTGACACTATCCTGGCGCAGTATGAGCAGTTCATCGTGGAGTGGGTATCAACGGTCGGCCCTCGAGCTCGAAGCCTGATAGCCCTCACATATTCAGCGAACTGACATTCGCGGCGGCCCAAATGGAACCGATAGAATTCCAAACCCTCGCCGAATCGCTTGCGGAGACAGAAGAGCCTGCGGCTCTCCGTACAGCCGTTAGCCGTGCTTACTACGCCGTCTTCCATGCCGCCACTGCACTGGCCCTTGAGCTGACGATACGTGTGCCCATCAGCCCTAAGGGGCACGCATTCCTGAAGGACGTGTTGGCCAACTCGAACGATGCCGATCTCGCAGCTGTGGCTGTCAAACTACAAACGCTCATGAGCCAACGGATCATCGCCGATTATCGGCTTCACGCAAGGCGAATAGAGACAGCATTGCAAACTCGCCCACTGGTTGCGATCGCCAAGCGAGCAATCGAGTCGATACAAGAATTTCCACACGGCAAGCGCAGGGATACGGCGAAGTCGGCGATGAAACAATACCTGCGCGTGACCAGGCAGGGGTAGTAGCGTCTCCGAGGTGCAGTTGAGGCCGACGTAACGGAGCCGGTAACTCCAGACTTGATCGGGGCCGCGGTTCTCCACGAACGCAACCTGCTGTGCTAACTGCTGAGGTTCATCACGAGCCGAATTTTTGCGCCATCGCGACTGTGGTGCGACTGACGGGTAGGTTTAGTTGGGAAAGCTGTGTTATTACAAGATCATCCCATCTTTGGGGATCAAGGGGGCGTTTTGATGACCCCGAATGGACGCGG
>JAOZUO010000214.1 GCA_029938605.1 Deltaproteobacteria bacterium
CGCAGAAGAGATCTCCGCCGAGCTCCAAAAGTCCTGCCAATAGCCTTCGGAACCGGCTACGCCGTGTTGTGTCTAGCTGTACGGGGTTCGCGGTTCAGGGTTCGGGTTTGGGGCTCGGGTCAGCAGGCGCCGAAGACGTCGTCGAACATGCAGTTGGTGACGCAGGCGTCGTCCTGCGGACCTCCGTCTCGGTAGCAGGTGGTGTCGGCCTGATCCTCGGGCTCACAGGTTCCACTACAGTCGCACACCAAACCGCTCGCACACTCGGCGTGCGCCGTACAGGCTGTGCCGACGCTCGCCCCTCCGCTGTCCTCTGAACAAGCAGTACCTATCAGCGCCAGGCACAACGTCATCAACATAAGCCAGAAACCAGGCCGGCAACGTTCACTGGACATGTTTTCTCCCTCCCAAGACGAGCAGGTGAACCGAATCAGTCGGCGAGTAGACGTACTTCGGCCTCCTCCAACTCCACCATCTGCGCGATCTTATCGACCGGGAAACCTTCTGCGATGAGCTTCCGCGCAAGATCACGCCGGGCCGCGAGTGAGCCCTCTTCACGCCCCTGGACGCGGCCTTCCCGCTTCCATTTCTTGATGTGGGATACCACCCACTCGCTCCGGTACTTGTACTCTCCGGGCTGCATTTGCTCCTCCAACGCTCTTCGCACCGCCTCAGGCAGCGCGAGCATTATCATATCCCAATATATCATGACTTGTTCCCCATCCACTCCCGACAGCCTTGACGGATATCGCACAGGGAACCGAGAGACGGCTTACTGGCGGAGGAGGTGTTCTACGAAGGCTCGGCGGATGGAGCGGCGGAGGTCGGGGTCTTGGACCTCGTCGAGGTCGTTTTCGAAGGCGTCCAGGGAGGCGGAGACGTTGGGGGCGAGGGGGCGTTGGGTGGGGTCCTCGGCCATGTCTTGGTCGGTGGAAGAGGTGGTGGGGGCGTCGGGTGGGGGCGCGGAGGCGCCGGCGCGGACGTAGAAGCGAAGGGCGGTGACGGCCTCCGAAGAGATAGCGGACTGGACCTTTTTCAGGAGCTGGGCTTTGAGGTAGGTGAGCTCTTGGACCCAGGTGGAGTCGGCCACGTGGATCACGAGCAGTCCCTTATGCAGGGAGGCGGGCCAGCAGCGGGCGGCGGCGGTGGCACCCACGAGGGTGGGCCAGAGGCGCTGGATCTCGTAGATCCACAGATCCTTGCTCAAATTGTGACGCCGCAGGAGATTCACCAGGATCCCGCCCACAGGCAAGGGGCGACTCTTGGGCCGCTTGAGCCGGCGGGGGCGCTGGTACCGGTAGGAATCACTCATGGCTCAGGCCTCGGGATGGGCTTGGGCCTCGGGATGGGCTTGGGGATAGCCCTTGGGATAGGTTTAGAGCTGGGTTTGGCGGAGGCCTGGCCCTGTAGTCGGGTAAGTCCTCGTTCGATGGCGCGATAGGGGGGATAGTCCGGGCGAATGGTCAGGGCCGTGGAGATGGACTGCAGGGCGCGCTCTACCTGCCGGAGCTGGCCGTAGACGTAGGCGTATAGGGCGTAGACCCGAGACCAGCCCGGGCGCCGTCCCCGGGCGAGACGCAGGGCGTCCAGCGCCACGTCCAAGCGGCTACTGTGGGCGACCAGAATGTCCGCCACCTCCGCCAGGGCCGCGGGATCGGCTCGGGCGTGGTACATGGCCCGCTCGAGCTGCAGCTTGGCCAGGCCGTCCATGGTCTGGGCCGCCGCGGCCTGGGAGATCACCGCATGACTCGCCGCGCGGAGCCGTCGCTCGGGGGCACGGGTCAAGGGCCAGACCGCATCGAAGGCGGCCTGGGGTTTGTTGTCCAGCAGCTCCATTCGGCCGAGGTCCAGCCGCGCCTCCCGGCCCGCGACGGTGTCCTTCTTCGCCGCCTCGCCGAAGGCCTTCCGTGCCGCGGCCAGGCCACCGGACAAGATCCAGGCGTGACCGAGGGCCTGGAGGGACCGGGCGTCCGAACGCTTGGCCACCGCGGCCTGGGCCGCTCGTAGGGCGCGAATGGGCCGCTCCCGCAGACGCCAGAGCCGACTCTCGGTGATGAGCCCTCCGATGGATCCTTTCGGCAGCACCGCCAACTCCCGCTCGGCGCCGTCCAGGTCGCCCTGATCGAGCGCGGCGTCGGCCAGAGCCACGCCCGCCTCCCCCTGCCCCAGCGCCAAAGCCCTGGACAGCGCCGCGCGCGCGGCGATCCAGCGCTCCTGCGCCACCAGACACCGCCCCTGCGCCAGACGCAGTATCCCCTCGTTTCCGTTCTTCTGCTCCACCATGCGCTCGATGAACCGCTCGGCCACGGCGAAGTACCGCAGGCGGATCATCCGGCACACGGTGGTGGCGTAGTCATCCAGGTTCTGGGCTGCCCACCCCTTGGGGAACAGGTTGGCGTAGCGACGCGCGTAGCCGGTGACGACGAGCAGATCCTGCCGTCGTACGTAACGCAGCGCGTCCCACGGACCACGGGCCAACCGCGAAAAGTGGGTCCGGACGAGCTTGCGGGCGGCACGCACGGCCACCGGCCCCCCGGAGCTGGCTCGCACCGAAGGGGTCAGCGAGCTCATGCGCGCATAGTGCAGCGCCCGGCGGTACAGCAGGATCGCCAGGGGGGGCGCCTGGTTCGGATCCCCGGCCCACACCGTCTGCGCGAGGCGATGCCAGAACATGAACAGGCGCGCGAAGGAGCGGCGTATGGGGCCCCAGGGAGGACGACGGCGCCGAGCATCCACCTGGGCCGTGCCCAGCTTCGTGACGCGCTCGAGGGCCGACCGCGCCGTGGCCAACTGGTTCAGGGACGTGTGGAAGGTCTGCAGGTTGAGGCCCGCGTCCTCGGTCCGCCCCACCACCAGTTGCAGCACCGCCCGGTGGAACTGCCCCTCGGGCCCGGTGAGTTGCTCCAGAATCCCAAGCAGCTCCCGGGCCTCACTCCGATTCCGCACGGAACGAACCAGCTCGCTGGCGTGTTGTCGGACGAGTCGCCGAGCCGGAAGGGATCCCGGGAAGCGCCGCAGTAGCGCCCACCGAAAGAAGCGATCCCCATCCCGAATGCGCGCCAGTCGGGCGAGCACCTCCAACTTTCGGTCAGGCGAGGTCGCCACGCCCAACGCCAGGAGCAGCTGCCGTTCGTCGGCCCGGGTCGGTAGCTTCGGCGCCTTCCGGATCCGCGTGAGGCGCGTGGGATCCACCCGCAACCGCAGGGGCTGGCAGTCGGCCTCCAGCGGGTTGGGCACCGATCCCACAACCCGCGCCACGAGGGACCGCACCAGGCGACCGTACCGATTCCACCGCTCGGGGCTGTCTAAGCTGATCTTGCGCGGCCGACGCCCCAAACGCACGGTGAGCACGCCACCCTGGGGCGCGCCGCAGGGCGGGAGAAGCGTCTTGGCCTTTCGAGCGACGCGGTACCGTGCAATGACCTCCGCCACGAAGACCCGGTCGTTGGGCAGGGTGGTCTCCTGCAAGGGGGCCGTACCCGCTCGCTGGGCGTAGCGCATGAACCCATTTCCGTAGAGATGAATCTCGTGCTCGATGGGGATCCGGTCCACGCGCTCCTGCCAGGCGTACACCAGGTGCACCCCGCCGGTACCCGGGGCGCGGCGCGCGCGGCGACGGCTCTCCACATCCCCCTGGGCCAGCAGGAGAAACAGGGTGGCGACGACAATGGGTAGCGCTCTGGGAGCTTTCATGACGGCTTCAGCTCAAACCCGTCCACTGGCACAGTGGTCGTAACAGAGAGTTTCGCCGGGTTCAGGGAGGTTGTCCAGTCGCCTAAGGCGGCTGACGCAAAATAGAAAGGGATCAGCCGTACATTTTGATCCGACGGATGACCTCGCGGATACGGCGGGAGCCGCCACCGTCGCGGTAGAGAAACTTGATGCCGCTGCCCTCGCCCTCGGTACGGTAGGTGACCTTTCCGGCGATGGAGATTGGAACGCTGCCCCCCGGAGTGGTCAACTCGAGGATCACCTCGGTTCCGAGCTCCAGCGCCTCGTCGGTCTTGAGCAGGGCGCCGCCGACGCTGATCTCGGAGATCCCGGCCTCGCGCATATCCGCGGAGTCGGACGGACGCCAACGCACCGGAATATGGATGGGCAGCCGGGTGTGACGCCGCCGCCGGGTGTCCGACCGGTTGCCCGAGAACACGTCCAGGATGAAATCCCGCTTGGCCGCTTCCTCGTTCTCGAACTCGACCATGGCGCCGGCCCGCACGCGAAGCCGCGGCAGGGCAGGCCGCCACCAGACCACATGCCCGAGGATCATGACCTTATTGGGCAGCCCCTCAACGTTGAGCTCAACCACCACCTCGTCGCTGGCGGCAAACTCGGTTGTGGTGGGGCAGAACAGACCACCGTTCTCAAGCTCATCGTTGTAGTGCTTGTGAAACTCGGCCTTGCTCCGAAACCTTACCTTGATGATATTCATTGGGTCTTACCCGCTTTTTGCCTACTCAAGAGATATCATCTACTGAGATAGTTTCAAGGTTTTTTGTGTAAGGCAGAATGCAGCAGTGCAGTCTGCCCATTTTGCGAGCATCGCTGGAGTTGCCAGATTAACTGACGACGGCCATATACTCAAAAATCCTTCAAAAATGCCAGATACTGCTCCTCGATGTCGTCCAACTCCATCTTTGCGTCGCAAGCGCCGCACTGACTCTCGAGTCCCACCGGATCCGAGCCCTTGCAGTCAGCCACTCGAAACAGCACCTTCTCGGTCCTCCCGCAGGAGCTGCACGCCATGGGCGCCCAAAAGCTCTCCACCCGGCCGCGCCCAAAGAAGTCGTGGATCATATTCATCTGCTCCACCAGGGACACCGCCACATCCACGTAAACCACATTGGCCTCCGGGGGAATGGCCCGAACGCCGTCGATCCACAACCGCACCCCGAAGGAGTTGATGCGCCGCACCTCTCCCAGGTGCACCATCACCTCCCCCTCCAGATGGAGTAGAAACGACAGGTCCGCGAACTCATCGATGATACCACTGAGGTGGAGGTGTTTGACCCCCGACCGCTCGTGACGCTCCACCGAAAAGCCATCGTTCTCGTGGCGGGATCCGGCGTGGCTCAAAGCTCAGCCTCCTCGATGAAAAAATGCAACGACTTGGGCTGCGTCAGCAAGCTCTTAATGGACTGCCGCAGATCGATCAAGCCGATGACCTCGGTCAGCTCCCCGGGCCGGATGTTGAAGATCAGCTTCGACAGGACCCGGTACACCCGGAACAGCCCCATACCCGCGCCTCCAGCGCCAGGTAGCTGATCCGGCGTCCGCTTGAGACACCGCTCCAGGTAGGTCACCACGGTTTCGCGCGTCAGCGCGCCGAAGGGATCCCGCTGGGCCACGGCGAAGTACCTGCCATCGAAGGCGAAGGTGAGCCCCGCGCACTCACTGTCTTGGAGCGCCACAGCCTCCCGCCGACTCAGGTGGGCATAGCGAGGCACGCCGTCGGCGTTCCGGGGCGCGTTGAAGATCGCATTGGTAGACAGCTCATCCACCACTGTCTCCACGAGCTCCACCAACCGATCCGAGCAGCCCAGCCGGCTCGCCAGGTTCGACACCTCCCGCACGTACTGTGCCTTGTCCCGGGAGTCACGCACCTCCACCTCGTAGGTGTCCACGCCCCACGGCAAATACTTGTCGAGCCCAAAGTGGTCACGACGCAGCAGCTTGGCGATGGTGACCGTGAGCTCCTCGGTATCCAGGGGCACCTCCCGCTTGGCCATGACATGGCTCAAGGTCGGCCACTGAGACATCCACTCAATGCACTCCAGATCCAGCTCACAGGCGTGAAGAACCACCTTCGTCCGCGGAGCCAGGGCCACCGACCGCTCGAGGAACGCCCGCTTGTACGGCCCGGCGGCCTCATCCAGGGTCAGCACCACGATGTCATAGCCGGCCAGGTCCACATGGTCGAGGGCCGCGGCGTCGCTCAGGACGGTGGCCTCCCCCCCCGTACCCACAATGACGCGCTTCGCCAGGAGTAAAGCGGCGTCGTCAGAGTCGTAGTACAGTACCCGTCTTCCCAGCATGCACCACAAGCCTACCGGAATTCCGGCAGCGGTCAATAGCACCCCTGCGCCCTGGGAGAGGCAGGTTTGTTACCGAGGGATGTCCTTGCCCTCGGCAAGCCGGTCGTCGCGATAGATCTCGATCTTACGTAGAAAGATTTCCACCAGCTCTGCGTCAAACTGGGTCCCCGAGCAGGCCTGGAGCTCGTCCACGGCGGCCTGGTGGGGAAGCGCCCGACGATAGGCTCGATCGGAGGTCATGGCGTCGTACGTGTCGCCCACGGCGATCATGCGACCGAGCAGGGGGATGTCCTTGCCGGCCAACCCCTGGGGATACCCGGATCCGTCCCAGTGCTCGTGGTGACAGTAGGTGCCCGGAATCAGTTCCGCCATGAAGGGGATCGGCTCGAGGATCTTCTTGCCCTTCTCCGGATGCTGCCGGAACATGTCGATCTCTTCTCGCGTCAGCTTCCCCGGCTTGTTGAGCTTCTCGTAGTGGATCCCGATCTTGCCGATGTCATGAAGCAGCCCTGACTGCACTGCCAGCTCAACTTCGTCCTCCGTCTGTCCCAGCCCCGATGCGATGAGCTGGGTGTAGACGGCCACTCTCTCGGAGTGCCCACTGGTGTACCGGTCGTTCTCTTCCAGCGCCGACACGAAGCCCTGAATCGTCTGGAGGAAGTTCTCCTTCAGGTCCGTATTGGCCGCCAGGAGATCGTCGTTGGCCCGGCGCAGCCCTCGCAGGAGGCTGGCGTTGTCGATGGAGATCGCCGCCCGCGCACCGAGCACCGACAGCAGCTTTCGCGACCCCTCGTTGAACCGCTTGCCGCGGGTGAAGCTGTAGGCGTTGAGCATGCCGAAGATGCGGTCACGCACCCGCAGGGGGATCGCCGTAAAAGATGCCAGTCGCCCGCTCTGGGGAGGCCGCGTGAAAAATGCGCGCACCTTGGCGCCGTGCGCCAGCAGCGGACGCTGCTGCTCGAAGTACCCCATGATGGTCTCGTGATCCAGGTCGCCCACGTCCTCGGCCCCCGCCTCCCGGGAGATGTCCGCCCGCAGGGTCTCGCCGAAGATCGTGCCGCCCGTGGTGTCCATGTGCAGAGTGGCCACGTCGGCGCCGGACTCCTTGAGCGTGACCTCCATGATCATGTCGAGGATGTCGTCGAGGTCCAGGCTTGAGCCCACCGCCTCGGAGATGCGGTAGAGACCGAGCAGCTCCCGGAGCTGGGTGTTCTCCTGCTCGATACGCTGCCGGGCCAGGCCCCGCTCCACGATGTGGATGACCTCCTCCACCTTGAAAGGCTTGAGGATGTAGTCGTAGGCGCCCTTCTTCATGGCGGCGATGGCGGTCTCCACCGTGCCGAAGCCGGTCATGATCACCACCAGCACGTCGAGCTTCCGGCGACGAACCTCCTCGAGCAGCTCCAGCCCGCCCATGTTCGGCATCTTCAGGTCGGTGATGACCAGATTGTACGTCCGCCTCTGGAGCTCTTTGACCGCTTGCACGCCGTCCTCGACGCTCCGCACCAAAAACCCCTCCATGGACAAAAAATCACTGAGGATATCTCGGATGACCTTCTCGTCATCTACTACCAATATCTGTGGAGAGTCGTCGCTTTGGTCGTCTTCGAACATCCGGGCCCCTAACTAGTTGCCACCCCAGAAGTGGACTTCGGCTGCAAGCGCACCAGGCACGCCGTTTGCACACCACCAGATCTGGGGTAGTACGCCCAGTACAACCACCAGATCTGGTGGTGCACACCCGACGCACCTCGCACACTTTCGCTTCGAAGCCACTTCTGGAGTGACAACTAACTGATCGCAGTATGATTACCTACTTGGGGCCGGTTCTACCAGGGAATTCGCTCTGCCCCTTCGCTCCGACCCCGGTTGCCCTTCGCTCCGACCCCGGTTGGCTATCCCATCTTCTCTTTGGGAAACCAGCCAAAGAAGACGTGCAACTGCTCTTTTCGCTCGGGCACGAGGTAGTCGAAGTTTTCGCCGCGGTCGATGATCTCCCAGAAATCCTTGGAGTCGATGGCGAGCAGCTCCGACCGGATGGAGCGCAGCCGATCCGCGCGCTCGTCCTGCATATCGCGGTAGATCTCCCTGGCATGCCCCTCCTCGCCGGCGAGGAGGAAGTAGGTCGCGAGCTTGATCTGCGCCTTGCGCACGCCGCGTAGGGAGGTCTCCTGCACCTCCGCCTCGGCCTCCTTGTCCACCTCCAGCAGGATCTTCAGGAGCTTTTCCATGGCCGGGGACTCGAGCTGGTGGGCAACCTCCACCAGGGTACACAGGTCGTAGGCCACGCACTCGGTCATGAAGCTCAGCTCCATCCCGAAGGCCAATTGCCCGTAATACTTAAAGTAGTTACCCACTTCCTCCGCGGTATCCGTACGCCCGGCTCGGATGACCTCCTCGGCCAGGATCCGGTACTGATTCATGATGTTGTAGGCAGTACGGATGTCCCGGGCGTTGAGCGTGGCCCGCAGATACGTGTTGAAGAACTTGATCGAGAGCTCCAGCACCTCCCGATCCTCCACCGCGAGGGCCGCCTCGCCGATGTACCGCGTGTCGATGGCCACCAGGTAGTTGATGTCCCGCATGCGGTTGAGGGCCTCGGAGTAGATCATCTGGTACTGGCGGAGCACCTTGTACTCAAACCAGGTGCGCTCCTTGGACATCTCCACGCGCTTGTCCTCGGTGACCGCCACGAAGTCCGGGTCCGAGGCGATCTTGCCGCCGATGTCAAACCACGCCTGGGGCAGATCGGACTTCCGACCGAGGTACTCCACCGCGAGCTGGCGCAAGGCGTCCACCGAGCGCGAGGCGATGATCTTGTCCTTGTTCTGGATGGTATTGAGCGCCACATCGGCGAGCTGCTCAGCGCCCTCGAGCACGGCCTCCTGCTGGTCGGCCACCGACCGCTCGATCTCGTCGAGGTTGGCCACCCGATCGATGGTCATCTCACGAATGCGGATGACCACGTTCTCAGGCTGCAGGAAGTGAAACACGTAGGTGAAGTACGGCGCCATGAGCAGCAGCGCGATGGTCATGAAGAAGCAGTTGAGCAACACGCCGAAGACCGGCACGAACTCGTGCCCCCGGGCGCTCCGGATGGAGAAGGTGATCCAGATGCAGAACACCGCCGCGACGATGTAGTAGGCGATGACGCCCAGGTTGATCCGGTCCCGGAAGAACATGGTGGTGATGCGGGGGGTGTACCGCGTGGCGGCCAACTGCACGATAATGGACGCCACCGTGATGATGATACCCAGGATGGCGGCCAGCACCTCGGCCATGCCGCCGACGATGTTGGCGGCGTCCCCGGGATCCACGCGGTGGAAGATCTGGAAAAAGGTGACGCTCTTGTCGTCCCCCGCGATGAAGAAGTCCAGGGTGTAGACGGTGAAGTACAGCACCGCCGCCACGGAACCCAGCAGGGCCACCGAGACAACCCAGGTTTTCAGCGTACCGAGGAACCGCGCGTCTTTTTCACTTTGAGCCACTGGGGGCAGAGCCTAGATCCAACCGCCTTCGAGATCAACCATTGGCTTTCGCTTGAGCCAAATCCTCTTTCGCTTGAGCCGAATCCCCTCAGCCTTGAGCCGAATCCCCTCAGGTTTGGCACAATCTTTGTCTTGCGGCGACGGGAGATGCCTTCGGGTCGGGGCTCAGGGGGGCTGGGTTGGGAGGCGACGTCCACTACCGTGGATTCTCGTCTCGGGCTGGTTTGCTATCGCTGACACCTCACTGGGATGCTGCTCTGATCAGTATTACAGGTTGCTCGGCAGAGGTTCTCGAACTGCATTTGATCGATATAGCGCTCAGCCAGGAGGTACAGCCACAGATCGTAGGCGTGCGCCACGCGGCCGCAGCCCAGTTCGGCTAAAGCGAGGCTTGTTGCCTTCCGATCCAACACTACAAAGATGGCGTCTTGGCGTTCGCAGATGGCCCAGGCAATGGACTGATGTTCTGCCAGGTTTGCCGTGGCGCGACCCGCAGTCGGTCGCAGGTGCTCAAATAGAATTTGGGCAGCCTGAGTGTCCATCATGACGGTGAAAGACTGGAAGGGGGATGAATCTGCGGCCAGCAGCGCGTTGCGGGCGGCATCTGGTCTAGCATCAAGCGCGGTTTGCTCCGCCACGAAGAGCTGGTCCTGGGGCCAACTCTGCAAATCCTCAACCCTCACGAATTTCGCCAGTAGGCCAAAGGGACCGTCATCCAGAATCCAGGTCGGCATTGAGTGTCTAGCTCCAAGTCAGGAGTTCACGGGCGCGCCCGACCGAGATGCATCCTTCCTCCATGGCTTTAATGACTATCACCGAAGCCCAGCCCTGCCAGAGTGGAGCGGCCTTCTCCGGTAGTTCTGGATGGACCATGGCGGGGGGATAGAAGTCCTCGTGGATTTGGAAATTCACCAGAGACATCTTTGGCTTCGCACTCATTCCTGCAAGACTGTCCGCCTCCACCGGATCGATGATACCGCAGTTTTTTGCATGCCAAACCGCGCCCTCGAAAGAAAGGCCCCAGGCTTCAGCCAAAGCAACAAGCAGCTCAGTTGAGTTATTTTTCAGGCGCTTGTTCTGCGACGCAAGCCAGGCGGTGACATGATCCCGCGGAGCGAGAAAAGCTGGCGCAAAGGCGCGTGCCCTCTTCTCCAAGTCGTCGTGGTAGTTTCCTGTCCCCTCGGCCCCCCAGGACACTTGAGTGGTGAGGTTGCGCTCTCCAGCGTCGTGCAACAGGTGGCACAACTCGTGGGCCAGACTCGCGCGGAACGCCCCCGGGTGCTTTGACACATGGCTTGTGGAGTTGATCAGCACTACAGGCACAGCATCTGCCTCCCAGATGCTGGCTGCGTCAATATCTCCGGAACTCAGGCGAACACGAGCTACATGGATCCCTAGCTCTCCAAGCAATCGGGGTAGGTCCCAAAGGGGTCGACCATTGGGAGCAAGGACCGCCCTCGCGCTTTCTCCTAACTCGTAACCCTCCCGCCAAACACCTAGGGTTCCCTGAATACCCATGATCTGCCTGTGCTGCCTCAGCTTGACCTCCTTGCCAAGGAGCCCGATCAAATCAGACAGGATCCTTCCCTGCTCGGCGGCTAAGGCAAGCAGCCGAACATCCGCTGAACTGGGACTATCATGAGCCGTCGCGGCTCGAAACCTGGCCGGCGACCGGGATGGGTTGGAGGCACTCCCCGTGTACATGGCACCGGGATCCACTGCCAGCGCCCTGCAAATCATCTCGAATTCGGTGGTGGACACGGATTCTCCATGGCGAATTTCAGCCACTCTCGTGTCGCTAAGTCCAGACAGCCGTGCCAAATCCTGTTCCAACTCCATTTCCTCGGCTCGCTGGAAAATCCTCTGCATCACGGTATTGGGGTCTGCCATGGCTTGCTCCTCCTGTTCACCTGTACCACATGCTAAACCAGGTCAGTACCTGATTTTGCATGCCACCTTGCAGGATCGTTCAGTGAGCGCACGTAGGACTAACATGAACCGCCAAGCGACATTCAATTGGTCTCGGCCGTGGCCATGGCGAGTATTGGTGGCGTCTGCTTTTGGCCTGGTGATGGTGCTCGGGGGGTGCAACATGCGCAGCTTGGGAGCCGACGATCCGTGGCTCGACGGCGGCCCACCACCCGACGCGCGGAGCGTGGAGTGCATGCCGCGGGACGCAGGCCCTCCACTGACCGTGCCGGACGGCTGCGTTGTCGAGCCTTCCTGCTGGATCCCACGTTTGGACCTCAATTACGTTCCTGGCGACTGTGGACAGATCGGGGAAACCGCAAGTACCGACGTTATCGCAAGTAGGGAGGCTTTCGAGACGATCTGGGAGGAGCAATACTGTTGCCCCGATTATCCCCTCCCCTCCCCGCCCCACCGCCGCTAGACTTCACTACTCAGCGCGTGATCTGGCACACCTTCTGTCCAGGATTCGGCCCAACGGAATATTACCCAGCGGTGCTTCGCTGTGGGGATCACATCAGGTTCTGGCCTCGTTTTAGTAGGGGCGGCCCCGAATGGACTCCTATCTATCTCACGCTCGTGACGATCCCTAAGGATGACGCCCCGGTGGTGTTCGAGGAGCCGGAGTTTCCCAGTTGGTAATGGGAGGGCTCATCTGCCCCGAAATCTCGACTCCATATGTACCTGCGCTCGGTGCGAGCACGAATCGCTAGTCCACGATTCGTGCTCGCCGTTGTCAACGGTCATGGCGGGTGGTGGTGACGTCTGCTTTTGGCCTGGTGATGGTGGACCATAAGAACTTTCATGCGGTGTTTTGGGCTTCGCTCCGGGTACAGGTCGAATCGGGCTTCCTCTAGG
>JAOZUO010000332.1 GCA_029938605.1 Deltaproteobacteria bacterium
TCTGAGTAGTGAACAGGGGGCACTCGAGATCGAGAAGCTGCTGTTTGCGTTCGAGACCCCCACCGAAACCAGTTAGGGCCCGCTCGGATAGTAGTGTCCCCCTTCGGGAATGGGTGAACCCCCTCGCCTTTAGGTGAAGCCTTCAGGAGGCTTGCGGTACTATGGTTGGATGAGCAAATACCGAAAATCAGCCCATACGGTCTACCAGCTTCACTACCACTTTGTGTTCATCCCGAAGTACCGCAAGCCGGTGCTGCGCGGAGAAATTGCGATGCGGTTCCGTGATCTTGTGCGCGAGATATGCCGGTCAAATGACATCGAGATTCCCAAAGGTCACATCAGCCCGAACCACGTACATCTTCTTCTGGATGTGCCTCCGAGTCTTGCCCCGAGCCGGGTGATGCAGGCCATCAAGGGAAAGAACCTGAATCACCTCCTGCGTGACTTTCGAGCTTTGCGTAAGGAGTTCTGGGGTCGGCACCTTTGGGCGCCAGACTTCCGTCGGGACCCCAGCGCCTTGATCTGATTCCGGTGACTTAAAGGTCGAAGAGTTGCGCCAGGCGGAGATGTCCGCGGAGCCGGCAGATCTTCCCATCGAATCTCGACAGGTGGTGCTGCCCGAGACGGCTGCTCAGACACAGCTCGATGATGAGCCCAGTAGCTCCCGCGAAACCGGATCGGCCGAGAAGCAGGCCTCTGGCGTGGAAAGAATTATGTCGGCACCGGTAAGCGGCGGTCGTCACGTACAGCACGCCGGTACCTGGTTAATGATGGCCATGGCCGAGCAGCATCAGCTCTACGATGCCGCCCTTGAGGAGCTGTGGGACGAGCCGCGTGGTGCGCGGCAGATCCGTCTGGCCATAGACGCGGTGATTGCCGCGCTGAGCATCGGTGAGCGCAGTGTCGAAGGCGTACGAAGATTGGCAAGCTCCTCGGCCGACCGGCCATTTCGCGCTGACCAGGCGCCTTCGGTGAGTTGGGTCCGTCGCGTGATGAAGCGCTTCGCTGGCGGTGACGAAAAGCTCAACGGTTGGCAACTCCACCTGCTGTTGGCCGGTAGGTATATGCGGCAGGCCCAGGCCGGCAGCGAGCAAGCAGTCGTCTTCTACGTCGACAACCACATGCGCCCCTACATGGGCAAATTTGTCACCCGCCGGGGATGGCTGGCTGGGATCATACTAGGACGCTGGTGCCAGGAGAACGCTTTCAAGCACGGCGTCGAGCGTTGGGGAATCAACCAGCTCGATGGCCGCAATACCTCGGCTTACCGACCCGACTCAGTGATCCCCAACCCCGCTCGGCGGCGCCTGGATCGCGACCTACGTCTGGCGCGTCTCGATGAGGGCAAGGCCCGACGCGAGTTGGCGCGCCTGGACGAAGACGACCGGCGCTGGGAGAAAGTACAAACCAAGCTCGACGATGCCCTTGACCGCCAGAAGGATTTCGAAGCTCTGCGGCCCTACACCCCGACCCACGCTCCCTTGGAGGAGACTGAATTGGCAGGGAAGCTCGTGTACCATCCGGGGAACTACAAGGCCGTCATGGGCACCATCCGCATCGTGTGCGCCAATGCGGAAACCGATTTGGCCTACACCCTGGCACCGTACCTGCGCAAACCACGTGAGGCGAAGAAGGCGCTGGCCAATCTATTCAAGGCGCCTGGCTCGATCAGGATGGAACAGGAGCGGATCCTCGTGCGCCTGAACCCGGTCGGCACACGCAGTGAGAAGGAGCCCTTCAGCCAACTTCTCGAGTATATCGACGACTGGCACCTGGTGCTGCCAGGAGACAGAGAACGCCGTCCACTCAGATTCCGATCCCATCTTTGATTTTACGCGCGGACGAAAGTCTGGTGCGCCCGGGAGCCGGGCTCCTGAATTCAGACCGGCGACGAATGCCAGGCCTGGACGAAATGCTGCTCCTTCGCCTGCGTGAACGCGGCCTGCTCCGACAGCCAGTGCGTTTCCGACGACGAATCCTGTGACGACGACGGCCAGTGCTGCAGCGGCACCTGCCCCTTTGGTGAGAACGCCACCCTCGGCACCTGTCAGGTGGTGCCCGCCAGCGGCGCGGGCGGCTGTCTGAGCGCGGGAGAGGTGTGCGGCGGCGAGTTCCCCAAGCTCATTTGTGGCGGGGAGTGTGTCGATGTCGGCGGTGTTTGCACCATCACGGCAAAGCCCTCGACTTGACCGTCAGCCAAGGGCACCCTGGGAAGACACCCCGCTCCCAGGTGTCAAGTAGTGCCGTGCGGGATCTGTCCCGTCCGTCCGGCCTGTCGGCGCCGATGTTCCACCGTCGCGGAGTAAATGCGCGAATGTAGCCACTTCATTGCCCGAGGCATGCCGCGTGCAAGCCTCTGTGCCATGCCCCCGCCCGTTATCGGCACCGTCCAGGTGGTCTACGAGCGCACCGACGGCGCGGCCTGGTGCTGGGGAAGAAATTCCTCGGGTCAGCTGGGCAACGGAGACACCGCGGCTTCCCTCGTGCCCGTGCTCGTGACGAACCCCAATCCGTAGTTGAAAAACAAGGTGATTTTTTCGTGGTGTGCGGTACTGTTTGTTCTGCCGTTCAACACATCGCACGAGGCCCATGCGCTGCTATTCAATATTGGTCCGATCCTGCGTTTCCGTGGCCCTGTGGGTTGCGGTCATGGGCACGCTTGCTTCCGGTTTCGGTTGCTCAGGCGTCGAGTCGGTGCGGTGCACGGGGGGGGCGGAGGCCGGTGCTGAGGACTGGTACTGCCCTTCGGACATGCTGTGTCACGACACACGGCGGTGTGTGTATCCGGGGGATGTGGAGGCCTGCGAGGGCTTGTACGACGGTGCGAGCTGCACCTCCCCGAGCGTGTCCGATGGGGTGTGCGTAGATGGGGTGTGCGTCGTGATCGTGAACTGCGGCGACGGCGTCGTCGATGTTGATCTGGGGGAGGTGTGCGACGACGGAAACCGGGTGCCCGCCGACGGGTGCAGCAGCAACTGCCGCTCCAATGAGACCTGCGGAAACGGCTATGTGGATTTCGAGCTGGGCGAGCGGTGTGACGCCAGCAACCTGGCCGGCGAGAGCTGCGCGAGCCTGGGATATCAGGGGGGCGGCATGCTCGAGTGCGATGTGTTTTGTCGGTACGCCGAGGTCGATTGCCAATCCATCTGTGGCAACGCCCAGGTGGAGCCCGACGAGGCCTGTGACGGGGCTAACCTCGCGGGCGAGACCTGCGAGAGCCTCGGGCTGGGCGGCGGCGACCTGGGCTGCCATCCGGACTGCCGTCACCACGAAACCTCCGGTTGCGATGTCCAGGCCGCGTGCGGCAACGGCACCATCGAGCACCCCGAGGCCTGCGACGGGAACAACGTGGGGGGTGTGACCTGCGAGGTCCTGGGCTTGTATCCCGGCCTCATTGCGTGTCTTTCGGACTGCTCCGACTTCGACAGGTCGGGTTGCGGCGGCGAGTGCGGCGACGGACA
>JAOZUO010000071.1 GCA_029938605.1 Deltaproteobacteria bacterium
GGGCTCGCGGAAGAAGTACTTCGAAGGACCGAGGGCGTCGAGACGTAACTGTGCCAAGGCGTGAGGAGGGCGAATAGTGGGGCTATTCAACCGACGAGCAACGCAGGCACAGTTGACGGATCGGTGACCGAATCCCGAAGTACTTCTTTCGCGAGCCCTTAGGATCGCAATTCTGTCAGAATCACACCTCATATAATGCAACGCATTGACCTGGCGACACTTTTGGTTTTAACTATCTCCGGCGCCTAAGGAGGTTCAGCATGACGGATGGTAATCGCCGGGATCCCCGAAAGGATCCACGCTTTGAGGTAGATGCACTTGCAGACCTGACAGGGACCGAGATCTTACTGAATCACAAGGTGTGCAATATCAGCCTCGGGGGAATCTGCCTACAGACCCAGAGCTTGGAAGAGGTGGGGACAGTGGTGGACCTGGTGATCAACTTCCCCGAGCTGGAGTCCACCATCGCCGTGAAGGGGGAAGTGGTGTGGGTGAATCGGGAGGAACCCACGGACATGGGCATCCGATACGTGAGTCTCAGCGAGGAGCGTAAGCGCACACTTCGCAAGTATCTGCAGTCCATGGATGATGCCCGTTAGGGAAGGGCTTGTGCATTCCCTTGCAGGAGTCCAGGGGATTTGTTATTCCGGGCGGGTCTGCAAAACGGGTCAGTTGGTTGACTAGGAGAACGACGATGTTGCGTTGGGTTCTACCCTGTACGATCGCCATCATGCTCTGGAGCACCCCCGCGAGCGCCCGCTCCTTTGAGGGCCAGCTCAAAAAAGCCACCCGCATCCAGAAGCTGTCACGGGTCATCGGACCGTTTCTGCAGCGCTGCGGTAGCGGCTCGAGCCTACGTGCCATCCAGTGCCGGGCCATCCGGGCGCGCATGCAGCACCGGGTCAAGCAGTACACCTACTGGTCCGTAGTCCGCGCCATACGCGTTGGAGACTACGACAACACCCGACTCAACTTCCCGGTGTCAGTGGTGGGATGCCTCACCTGCGACGGACCGGCCAAGCTGGACCATACGCTATTTGGCGCCAAGCCCTGGTACGTCACCACCGGCAAGCCCCGGCAGCTCAAGACGAAGGACAGCAAACCGGTGTTCGTGGGTCTCGACCTGACGAAGATCATTCAGCCAGTGGGCCCCTCCCAGGTAGAGAACTGGATGAAGGGAGTGCTCCCGAACCTGAAGGTGCAGCTCATCTATCAGGTGGACGGGAAGCGCTGGCCCAAGCGGCTGGGCAACGGGTTGGTGGTGAAGCTCATCGGCTATCGCCTCTACAATCAGTGCACCGGAAAAGTGCTCGCGTCGAAACCGCCCTCCCAGAGCGCCGCCCCCGTGGTCGCTGCGGCCACCTGCGGCAAAAAGAAGAGCGTGGCACGTCGGGTGGAGGCGCGCCGCAAGTCCATCCCCTCCCGCCTGGGCTCCCGGGACATTCAGACCGGCATGAAGCGCATCGGCGCCCGAATTCAGCAGTGCTACGACCAGTACCAGGTACCTGGCCTCGCTGAGGTCGTGGTCACAGTGGAAGGCAAAACGGGCAAGGTCGTCAAGGTCCGGGTGCTCGGCAAGTTCAAGGGGTCGCCTACCACGGGTAAGTGCCTGGTGGAGGCCGCCATGAAAGCGCGCTTCACAATCTTCAAGGCCAACAAGATGAGCTTCCGCTACCGTTGGTACCTCCGCTAGCTCCGCAGATCATTCAGTCGCATCGCAGCTCGTCCGACAAACTTTATAACCGAAGAATTTTAGATGGATGAGGGGATTATTCCGGCGCAGGCTTGACTCGGCCCGGATCAACCTTAACCTATCTAAGACGTCGGAATTTCCTTTGGGTCAAAAACCGATTTCGGGTCCCACGTCTTTCTCACCCCTTATGTCCCACCCCGTTTCCCTCCGCGGGCCGGAGCATGCCGGAGATTTCTACTCCAGCACTCCGGCCCGCGTTTTCCTCTCAACCTTCCAACGACCGGCTTTTACAGGACCATCGGTTGATGTATAGTGGTGGGCTCAGGGAGCCGTCGGAGGCTCCCTTTTGATCTGTGAAAACAACACGCCGGGAGCTTTGACCGAAGACACGATATTGGCAGGACCGCTCAATCTCAACCTCATGGAGAAGGAGATAGGAACGTGCCTGTTTGTGGGTCAGCTTTCGCGGAAGGTCTTTGTGATGGAAATTAGCGAGAAATACCTCTTGTGCATCGCGCACGCTCTGTACTCCACCCGCTTGCACCTGCTGACCCTGACCGAAGTCGTACGACACGGCATCAAGCCGGACGAGGATGGCCTCATGCGTTTGCCGGCCGAGCTCGACGATGAGATGCGTAGCCAGGCCTTCGACTACCTGCTCGCCATGTTCCCGACCGAAACCCACGCCACGCTGCTCGCCGAACGCAACAAGTGGACGACGCAGCAGTAGCCCGGTTTCAATACAGCCCCTTCGTTTCAGCGCGGCGTCACGGCACCTTTGTCGCGCTGCATCCGCTGCCGATAAAGTCGCCGCTGCTCCTTGCGGGAGATACTGAACTGTACGCGTTGGGGTCTTTGCGCCACGCCGACCAGGAGCCGCTTGCTGTAGGCGTACTTCGTCCAGGAGATGCCCACAACGTGGCCCGAAACCACCGGCGTAGCTCCATCCCCCCGCAGCAGTCGGATCCGCCCATTCACCGGCCCGAGCACCAGGGGGCCCCGTCCGGGGCGATCCGGTAGACGCACTCCCTTGGCGCAGCCCGCCATGGAAAGCGCCCGCGAAAGGAGCCGACCGGCATTCTGGCCGGCGGCCGTCACGGCGTAGCAGATCATTCCGCTGGGATCCACACCAAGGCCGCTGGCGCGTCGGGGGCCGGAAGCTGCGCCCGGTGACACCGGTGCCGACGCCATCGCCGACGCCACCGCCGACGATGCGGAGGCGGGCGCGGGCGGAGCCGCCGCGCCGAGGGCGCCCCCGCCGATCACCAGAAGCTGGAGGTGATCCTTCGGCGTTGAGGCCGGTGTACCCAAACGCGCCCGAGGGGCGTCGTCCTCTGCGGGTCCCCGCTCCACGAGCAACGCCGGGACCCGGGGGTTGGGCGCCACCAGCGTCTTGCCTCGCACCACCAAACCCGGTGGGCTGTAGGCTCCGAACATCAGGGTGGCCACCGCGCGGACCACCACCGGCGTCGAACCCGACGCCACCGTCGCACGGTAGGCGAGGCGCCTGGGATCCAGCTTCACGAGCTGCACCACTGCCTCGGGACGTCCGGCATCGGGCCGGATGAAGGTCGTGGCGATACGCGGTGGGAAGGGCGCCTTTCCCTGGGGAAGACCACTCACACTCCAGGCCCCCTCGCCCTTAAGAGGTGTCGGGGCAACCGGACGGAGGCTGGGGCCCGGCAGCACCTGCCGCAGCGACAGATAAAAGAAGTCCCGCCAGTCCCGGCGAATGAACCGCGGGAAGGGTCGGGTGTACATGCCCGGCAACCAGCTCTGAGCGTAAAATACCCAGTCCTTGGTGCCGGGAACCAGACCCCAGGACTTCCGTCCACCGCGCTTCATTCGGCGGGGTGGATCCCGAGTGACCTTGGACCGCGGAACCATCCGGTACCACTCCAACGAGGCGTTCGTGCGATTGATGTCCAACTGCATGCCGTACTGGCACCGCGCAATCTTCATGGCTGTTGTCAGGGTTTCCAGGCTCAAGGCCTTGCCCCATAGGTAGGCGCCGTAGCCCTCCTTGGTGAAACAGATGCCGCTGCGCACGATGTATATCCGCTCGCGCTGGCTGCGCACAGCGAGCCCCCAGTACTGATTCTTCAGGGGGTTCACTACATCGTCCTCGATGAGCGGAGCGAGGTTCTGGCGGAAGGAGACCAACTCGGGCGGTACCTTCTTATCGCCGCGTTCCCAGGTGCCGAACAACAGCCTGCCGCTACGATCCGTCGCCACGGTGGCGGCCCACTTCATGGGCTCGCGGATCAGTCGCCCCCGAGCCTTCATTCCCCACTCGCCGTGCATGGTCTGAAAGCCGCCGTTGAAGGCCGCGATGACCCGCCCCAGGTTGCCGTCCCGAGGGATCCGCCCCCATCCCCGCAACCCGGTGGAAGACTCGGGCTCCCGGGTCCCTGCCACAAATCCCAGCTCCACCTGCCGGGGATCCCAGATGAGCACCCCAACGGCCGAGAAAGGCCGTCGCGGATCCGGATGGATGAACGTCTCAAGCACGGGCACCGGTGCGCCCGGGTTCATCTTGATCAACGAACGGGGCGGGGCGAACCACTTGCCCTCGTTGGGCGGGGGCTTGGCGAGCAACGGCTTGAGCGGCTCCGGGGGCCAGTTGCTCGCCTTCACGCTCCCGGCCCGGGGGCGGTGCAGGTCGTGGGCCATGGCCACGGCGTCCGTATCTCCGCCCTCGGACACGGACTCGGAGGCCCCCTTGCTGACCTTACGCGCCCGCCGACGGAACAGATCCACCATGGTGTACAGGGCCACCTGCATCCACTCGATCTTCTTGGGCCCCACCCCAGGCATCCGCCGCACCGTATCCACCAACCAGTTGAACAGTGGCTTTTCGCCCTTCATGGGCGGCTGGTGCACAAGCCAGGTAGCGCCACGGAGCAACTTGCTCGACCGACAGTCCAGGGTCGCGACCAGGGTCTGGGCGCCCGACCGAGCGGTCACGGAGAGTCGTCCGGGCGCCTCCCAGGTGAGGGTGATCTTCCGCACGGGTTTACGCGGCTCGAGCCCATGACGGCTGAAGCCCCGCCAGTGACCGGACTCCTGGAGGTTGGTGAGATTGTTCGTCAGCCGACGCAGCGGTTTTTTGGCGGCCAGATCCCGCGGGGGATCTCCCCGGGTGTCCACCACCACCACCGCTCCAAGCTGTTGACCGGCGGGGATGACGAAGGCCAGATACGGTCCGGAGGCCAGAAGGGTGGGCTCGTCAATGGCCGGCGTCCGGGAGAGGTTCACCAGCGCCCGGCTGGCCAGGGGAACCCCCGCCGGCGTGAAGCGCACCGAGAGCCAGTACACGTCCCGGGGAGCGTCGGCCCCCTTGCGGCCTAGAAAAAAGACATCGCGGTAGCCAAACACGCCAGTGGAGGCGCTCGGTAGCCCCGTTGGGATCTGCACTGAGCGGGACTCTACGACCAGGCCGTGCTGACGTTTTACGAGGGCCGCCACGTTGGCCTCGGGGCGCCCCGGGCGCCGGGTGTCGCCGTTCCACCGCCAGACCGCGAACAAACCCCCGACGACACCAAGCACCACGAACAGCCGCAGCAGCGCTCGCAGATGCGGCCCCAGCCCCGGCTCGGTTCCGGTCAGTACACCGGTGGGGTGCTTGTTGGGTTCGGACATCAGCTCCATCTCAACAGTCCCTGAGCTCCCCCCCTCGATGGGGAGTACGAACTCAAGCTCGCGCGCGCGAACATAACATGTTGCCTCACATGTTGCCTCTATACGGGGACCCACAACCACCGCCACCCGGAGCCCCACAGCCAGGGGTTGGTGCGATCATGACTTTGTTGACCGGATTTGACCACAGCGGTGACGCTCCCCTGGGAGTCCTAGGTATACGTTTTCTCCTAGGTCTTTGTTTCCTTTCGGGGCCTTGACAGCGTGCCCGTCATGCTTAAATTTCGCGCGTTCACAGTGACGGAGTCCCACGGAGGCCGCAAATGTCAAAGATTATTGGAATCGATCTCGGAACCACCAACTCGGTGGTAGCCATCATGGAGGGCAAGGAGCCCAAAATCATCACGAACGAAGAGGGTGGTCGCACCACACCGTCGGTCGTGGCCTTCGCGGAAAAGGGCGAAGTGCTCGTTGGCCAGATCGCAAGACGCCAGGCCATCACGAACCCGGAGAACACCGTCTATTCGATCAAGCGCTTCATGGGCATGAAGTACGCCGAGCTCACCACCGAGATCGAGCGAGTGCCCTACGAAGTGGAGCGCCAATCCAACGGCGATGCCCACGTTAAGATCGACGACAAGGCCTACGCGCCGCCGGAGATCAGCGCCAAGATCCTGCAGAAGCTCAAGCGCGCCGCCGAGGACTACCTGGGCGAGCCCATCAGCGAAGCCGTGATCACCGTACCGGCCTACTTCAACGACTCCCAGCGTCAGGCCACCAAGGACGCCGGTGAGATCGCCGGTCTGACGGTCAAGCGTATCGTGAACGAGCCCACGGCCGCGGCCCTGGCCTACGGCCTCGATAAAGAGGGCGAGAAGCTGGTGGCCGTGTACGACTTCGGCGGCGGCACCTTCGACATCTCCATCCTCGAAGTGGCGGAGAACGTCGTGGAGGTCTTGTCCACCAACGGCGACACGCACCTGGGCGGAGACGACATCGACCAGGTCCTGATGAAGTGGCTCATCGACGAGTTCAAAAAGGACCAGGGCATCGACATCTCCTCGGACAAGATGGTGATCCAGCGCCTCAAGGAGGCCGCTGAGAAAGCCAAGATCGAGCTGTCGACTGCCCAGGAGACCGAGATCAACCTGCCCTTCCTCACGGCGGACCAGTCCGGCCCCAAGCATCTGCAGACCAAGCTCAGCCGCGCCAAGTTCGAGCAGATGATCGGCGACCTGGTAGCGCGTACCATCGATCCTTGCCGCCAGGCCCTCAAGGACGCCAAGAAGCAGCCCGGGGACATTGACGAGGTGATCCTGGTGGGCGGCTCCACGCGCATGCCCCTGGTGCAGACCAAGGTCAAGACGTTCTTCGGCCGGGACCCGCACAAGGGCGTGAATCCCGACGAGGTGGTGGCCCTGGGCGCGGCCGTGCAGGCCGGCGTCCTGTCGGGCGAAGTGAAGGATATCCTGCTGCTGGACGTGACACCGCTGTCTCTGGGCATCGAAACCCTGGGCAGCGTGTGCACCGTGCTCATCCCGCGCAACACCACCATCCCGCACAAAAAGGGCGAGACCTTCACCACCGCGGCGGACAACCAGACCTCGGTGGAGGTGCACGTGCTCCAGGGCGAGCGGCCCATGGCGCCGGACAATCGCACCCTGGGTAAGTTCATGCTCGACGGCATCCCGCCGGCGCCGCGCCGGGTGCCCCAGATTGAGGTCACCTTCGACATCGACGCCAACGGCATCCTAAACGTCGCGGCCATGGACAAGGCCACGAGCAAAGAGCAGCACATCACCATCACCGCCTCCTCAGGGCTCACCGACTCCGACATCGACCGGATGAAGGAAGAGGCCGAGTCCCACGAAGAGGACGACCTGGCCAAGAAGGCGGCCATCGAGGCGCGCAACAAGCTCGACAGCCTGGTGTACAGCCTTGAGAAGATGATCGAAGAGAGCAAGGAAAAGATCCCCGAGGACCTACTCAAGGACGTGCAGGAGAACCTGGACGCCGGCAAAAAAGTCCTCGAGAATGCCGAGGCGACACCCGAGGAGCTGGATCAGGCAGCCGAAGCGCTCACCCAATCATCGCACAAGATGGCCGAGAAGATGTACGCGGCTTCCGGCGGCGCCCCCGGCGAGGATCCGGGCGCGGGCGCACCTGGCGCACCTGGCGAGGATCCGGGCGCGGACGCACCTCCGCCCAAGGACGATGACGTCATCGACGCCGAGTACGACGAGGTAAAACAGTAACGCCTCCTCCTCTCTTTCCCCCTCCCCGTCCCTCGGCCTCCGCCCTCGGCTGAATCATTTCCATCCCTCGAACGTATCCATTGCCGACACCGGCATCGTGAATTAGGATCCCGTATCGACAGGAGGGACTTCGATTGTGATTGGCACCCAGCTCGGCAACTACCGGATCATCGCCCCCATCGGCGAGGGCTCACTCGGCGTGGTGTACCTGGCCGAGCACCGACTCCTCGGCTCCAAGGTGGCACTGAAACGCTTCTGCGACCCTGTCGCCGCGGACAGCCAGGTCCGCCAACGCATCCTTACCGCGGCGCGTACCGCGGCCAAGTGTCGGCACCCGGGCCTCGTCACCATCTTGGACCTCATCGACAACGACGACCACCTGGCCCTCGTCATGGAGCTACTCGAAGGCGAGAGCCTCGCCGTACACCTTGGGGCCGCGAGCGCGCCCGCGAACCCGGCCGAGACCTGGCAGCTCCTCGCGCCCGTGCTCGACGCAGTGGCCTACGCCCACTCCCAGGGCGTAGTGCACACAGCGCTGCGGCCGGGCAACCTGATGTTGGCCGAGGTTAGTGGATATCTGGTCGCCAAGGCAACGGATCTCGGTCTCGGTTTCCATCCGACCCAGGCCACCGACCGTGACCTGACGTCCTCGGACGAACCGGCGTCTTGGCTCCACTTCACGGCCCCTGAGCTGCACGCGGCCCCAGACGCCTTCACCCCTACCTCGGATATATACAGCCTCGGGGTCTTGCTCTTCGAGGCCCTGAGCGGCACGCGGCCCTTCCACGAGGCCAGCGCCGCCGAGCTCATCAACGCCGTACGCACCCGCCGGGCGCCGGGGATGCGCTCGGTGCGACCGAGCCTCTCTCAGGAGCTTGAGGACGTCATCGCGCGCGCCATCGAGGGTACTCCGGCCGCGCGGTGGCCCGACTGCCGGGCGCTGGCCACTGCGTTGGAGCGGGCTGTGACCGCGCCCTCCCCGGCCACAGCCCCCATGCCCACGGTGTCGGTCCAGTCCGTGGCCCCTCAGGCGCAAGGTCCCGTCGCGCCGCCCGTGTCCGGTCCGTTGCCCTACACCGCACCCGAGGTCTCGCCGCAACCAGCGCCGCCTCCCGGGCAACCGGTTCCCACGCAACCGGTTCCCACGCAGCCGCCTCCCACGCAACCGCCTGGCAATACCGTCGCCCGAGGGCTCGCGCATCCGGTAACCCACGCAAGACATCCCCATTCGGGGCGACGATCTCGCCCCGGCGCCCTGCGCAACGATCCGGCTCTCGCCGCCATGGAGCCCTCCTCCACGGTCCGCGATAAATGGATCATCGCTGGAACCGTGGGCGTGTGCCTGTTCGCCTTGTTGATCGCCATGATCGTGGCCCTGGCCGGAAGCGACCACAAGTCGCCGTCGCTGTCACCGGCTGACCCGAACACCAACACCAACGGCGCCACGACCACCGGTCCCCCCGCCTCAAGCCGGGTCGACGCCGGACCCGTGGCCACGAACGTGACCTGCGCGTCCCTGCGGGGCAACTGGTCCGGAGTGTTCTATGCCGGCCGGGCGCGCCTGGCCCACCACTTCACCGGCACCGTGCAGGGCACAACCCGCGACTGTCGCGCCACCTTCCGCATCACCACCAACCGCCGCGGCTATGTCATCCAGCAGTTCGGAGTCACCATCGTGCTGGGCCGGATCACCTTTCGCGGCACCCACGTGGACGCGTCCATGTCCGCCTACGGCTACTCCAAGGACACCTTCGTGGGGCACCTGGACCTCGCCCACAAAAGCTTTTCGGGTCGAGTACGCGACAACAAAGGCGTAGTGGGTACCGTGCGGATGCAGAAAAAGTGACTCGCTCCGACAATCCGGCCGAAGCTATCTCCGGATTTTCAACCTGGGGGGCGCCTTCTGCAGCGCTGTGATTTGGCCCAGCCGCCTTAGGGCCCTTACGCTGCTAGCAGCGGCGCGAAATCGGACTCGGGCATCTCCTTGAGCCCGAGTCCGGCCAAAACCTCATTCATTACCGACAAGGTAACCTTGCCGGGAGCGGTGATCTCTACACCGATGGGGCGTCCGCCGCGCCCATAGTCCACCATCACGCCGGGCGCTGCCTGCACAGTTCTGTGAGCTCGCTGTCCCGGGCGACGCGGAAGGTAGTAGTAAGCAGCCATCGAACGGCCATGACGGAAAGTGATCTCCAGATAGGATTCCCTCATATTAGATCTCCTCCAAGCCGTATGCGGTCACCACGACGAGCAGCTCAAACTCCTTGTCCGGCTCGACCACAACCTCCCAACTCCATCGATCGCGAGACGTTTCAATGACGAAACGGTCCTCCACGATATCCTCTCGAAAACCTGTTGCATCCTCGAGCATCGCTCGAAGGTCGACCTCGGTGAACTGGCGATCGACCAGCGCTTTGCAACGTGGGGGGTGATCTCCAGGTCCCAATCCCACCACTGTGGCCACGCTTGATCCGACAAGTTCTCGCTCCTGTGGGTCGAACAACAGGCACTACCATGATCCTAGTTTGGAAGGGCCCAGGATTCAAGGGGCTTTCGTGGGAAGCGACAGTTCCCCGCCGCTGCAGCAAAAGGGAGTGGAAAAGACCGGCCCCCGCCCCTGCCGAAGGGAAATCCGCAGGGACGGGAGGGGGTGATATGGAAAGGGTTATCTGACTTCGCTGTAGTCGGCGTCGATGACCTCGTCATTGGCCCCAGCTCCAGCTCCGCCAGCGTATTGGGCGGGCTGCGGCTCACCGGCGGTGGGTTGCTGCTGGCCGTAGGCCTGCTCGGCGAGGCGGTGCAACTTGGACTCGAGCTCGTCGTGCAACCGTTGCATCTCGTCGGAGGAGGCCTCATTTTTGATGGCCTCGTGGATGGACTTGCAAAGGTCTCCGATGGCCGTCTTGTCATCATCGGTCATCGAGGCGCTCAGGGTGTCCATCTGCTTTTCCGCGGCAAAGGCGAGCTGCTCGGCGCGGTTGCGCAGATCCACCGCCTGTCGTCGGCGACTGTCGTCAGCGGCGTTGGATTCAGCGTCCGCCACGGCCTTGTCGATGTCCCCCTTAGACAGGTTGGACGAGGCGCTGATGGTCACCTGCTGCTCTTTGCCCGTGGCTTTGTCCACGGCCGAAACCTTCAGGATGCCGTTGGCGTCGATGTCGAAGCTCACCTCCACCTGGGGTGTACCTCGCGGCGCGGGGAGGATCCCCTCCAGATTGAACTGGGCGAGCAGCCGGTTGTCCGCGGCCATCTCCCGCTCCCCCTGCAAGACACGCAGGGTCACAGCGGGCTGGTTGTCGTCGGCCGTGGAGAAGATCTCGGCCTTGTGCGCCGGGATCGTCGTGTTGCGCTCCATGAGCCGGGTCATGACGCCGCCCAGGGTTTCGATCCCCAGAGAGAGCGGCGTGACGTCCAGCAGGAGCACGTCGGTCATCTGCCCCCCGAGGATCCCTCCCTGAACAGCCGCCCCCAGAGCCACCACCTCGTCGGGATTCACCGACTGGTTCGGCTCGGACCCGGTGAGCTCGGTGACCATGGTCTTCACCGCCGGGATCCGCGTGGATCCGCCCACCAGAAGCACCTCGTCGATGTCTCCGGAGGCGAGGCCCGCATCCTTCAGGGCGCCCTGCACCGGTTTTTTACAACGAGCCACAAGATCTTCTGTGAGCTGGTCGAACTTCGCCCGGGTGAGACGCATCTCCAGGTGACGAGGCCCGCTGGCATCCGCCGTGATGAACGGCAGGGAGATCCGCGTCTCGGCGGTGGTGGAGAGCTCGCATTTGGCCTTCTCCGCTCCCTCGGTGAGGCGCTGTAGCGCCTGGTTGTCGCTGAGCAGGTCGATGCCCGTGTCAGCCTTGAACTCGCCGGCCAGATAGACCACCAGGGCGCGATCGAAGTCGTCGCCCCCCAGGTGGGTATCGCCGGCGGTGGCCAGCACCTCCACTACGCCGTCCCCGATATCGAGCACGGACACGTCAAAGGTCCCGCCCCCCAGATCGAAGACCACCACCTTCCGGCTCTGGCCGGCGTTGGACAGCCCATAGGCCAGGGCGGCGGCCGTGGGCTCGTTCACGATGCGCAACACGTTGAGCCCAGCGATCTTGCCCGCGTCCTTGGTGGCCTGGCGTTGGGAGTCGTTGAAGTAGGCCGGCACGGTGATCACTACGTCGGTGACCTTCTCGCCGAGGTACTCCTCGGCGTCGGCTACCAGCTTACGCAGCACCTGGGCCGACACCTCCTCCGGGGAGGTATCCTTGCCGGCCACGTCGAAGCGGACTGCACCTCCTACCCCCTGCTTCACGGTGAAGGGCAGCTCCCGGGACTCGGCGTCTACCTCGCCCCACTTGCGACCCACGAAGCGCTTGGCCGAAAAGATCGTACGCTCGGGGTTCATGACCGCCTGGCGCTTTGCCACCTGGCCCACCAACCGCTCGCCGTCCTCGGCAAAGGCCACCACCGAAGGCGTGGTCCTCCCGCCCTCAGCGTTCACCAGCACCTTGGGCTCACTGCCCTCGAGCACGGCGATGACGGAGTTTGTAGTTCCGAGATCGATTCCAATTGTCTTTGCCATCTGAAAACCTCTTGGTGTTAGTTGCATGTCCCGAAAGGGGCGAAGGCGCTATGCCCCCCATGACGGCCGAACAACGTGCCAGACAAACCTGTGCACAATTGCCGTCCGCTCCCCGTTGCCGATGTCGTCTTTCGATTACTCGGCCGGTGCCGTAGAAGAGTTGGCTCTTAGGGCCACCACAACAACAAATATAAGTCGATATGCCGGTTCGTCAAGGGACGCGCCGGTTCACCAGACCGCCGATGGCACGGCCCACAGACGCCTAGGAGCCAGCATCCGGGAGATCAGAAAGGGCAGGTGATGTCGCCACACGCGGCCCCTACTGTGGGACCGGAGTTGCTCGGGCAGTGCCAGTCCTCGGTGCCACCCTTGTAGTGCAAGATGTGCTGATAGCCCATCAACTCCGCCGCGACGGAAGCCTCCTCGGAGGCCACGCACGCCTTGTTGACGCAGTAGAAGATCAGCACGTCGACAGACAGGTCCGGGGCGACATCCAACAGGAGCTGGCCGCCGTCGATGAGCTCCCCGTCGTAGTAGAAATCGTAGGTGTCTAAGTTGGTGGCGTCCTGAATGTGACACCCATCGTAGTAGGCGGCTTCGTTGGTGTCGATGAGGAAAATATCCACCGTGGGCGGGTAGTACAGCCTCATGACGCCCTCGTAGGAGATGTCCTGGAACCATCCCTCGGCCCGCCAGTCCTCGATGCCACCCACGATTCGGTAGAGGTTGTCAAAGCCGAGCACCCAGGCGGCCTCAGCCACGGCCAACACCGAGGCGTCGTCGGTGCCGTAGCCGTAGAAGACCAGCGGGTTGTGCACCGATGACACCGCCCAGTCGAGGTAGCCACCGTTGTCGGTAATGGCCGCACCGTCCCACCAGTCGCCTACGTTGGAACAGAAGGTCTCCCCCGGGATGCGCGCGTTCTGACACTCGGCCTCGGTGCGCAGATCGATGTTCGTCTCGCCGACCTGACCCATGTGGTCCTCGCGATACTGCTGCACCGTGATGTCTCGCACCGGGGAGCAAGCGATGCCGAGGCAGTCCCGCTCACAGTTGGTGCAGTCCTCACCACCGGTCTCGTCGCACACGCCGTCCCCGCAGGGGTTCACGTCCGCGTCGACATCGGCGTCCACCTCCGAGTCCCGTTGGGGAGGCCCGGCGTCGTTGTCATTGGTGTTGACGCCCCCTTGGGGGCAACCCGCTGTACTCAAACCCAAAACAAAGACTACGACAAGCAACGGTACTTTTTGAAACACGAATGACCTCACTCAAATTAATATCCCATCTCAACACTTCGATTTTATGAGCGGATCCCTATCCGGGTCAAGGGGCGATGGAGATCATAGAAGAAAAACGGGCCTTGAACGTCAAAGAAGCTGAGGTTATTGATCTTGCGTACGCTATACCTGAGAAGGTTTGCGCAGGAACAATGTTCTCAAGGAGCCAATCATGCAGCGAACGAGATTTCTGGCCGGAATGATGGGAGTGGGCCTGGGGGCCCTGTTTCTCCTGGCTGCGAGCGCCACCGCCGAGGCTCGGCCCTGGGCGGGCTTCACCATGTCCACCGCCGCCGGCGGCGTCCGGGTGGGTCGGGTGATCCCCACATCGCCGGCGGCCAAGGCTGGACTCAAAAGCGGCGACGTGATCCAGAAGATCAACGGTCGCTTGGTGAACAGTCCCCAGCAGGTGATCAGCATCACCAGCCGCACCAAGCCCGGCCGCACCCTACGCATCCGACTCCAGCGCGGCGGCCGCACCCTGACCAAGTGGTTGCGGCTGGTAAAGGCGCCCGGCGCCGCTACACTGCTGAGGCTCTATTGGCTGAACCAACGCGCCCCGGGCTTCACCGCGCCCTTGATCAACCGTAGCGGCAGCAAGTCCCTGGCCTCCCTGCGGGGAAAACCGGTAATCCTCTACTTCTGGGCGTCCTGGTGCGACTCCTGCAAGCTCAACTTCCCGAAGCTCAAGCGCCTACACGCAACCTACGCCCAAAAGGGCCTGGTCATCTTCTCCTTCTCCCAGGACAAGCGGGCCTCCAAGACCCGCAAGACCCTCAAGCTCCTCAACCTGCCCTTTCTGGTGGGACACAACTACAGAAACCGCATCGGCAAGAAGTTCAACTCCAACAAGATCCCGACCCTCATCGCCATCGATCGCAAGGGCATCATCCGAGACCTCATCCGAGGCTCAAGCTTCAGCTACGGGCGACTCACCCGGCTCATGCGAAAGCTGAAGTAGCACGCTGTCCCCTTAGGACGTCGACTCGACCAGAGCCTACTTTCCGCGGGGGGTGCAGAAAGGCGGATCGGCGTCCAGTGTCGACTGGTCCGCCACGAGATCCGCGAGGGTCACACCTTCGAGGGTGTCGCGGATGGCCGTCTCCAGTCGGAGCCAGAGACGCTGGGCCGCGCACACGGCAGACCGATCGCACAGCTCCGGACTCTGGCAGCACTCCACCGGCGCCAGCGCTCCCTCCAGGGCCTCCACGATCTCGCTTACGCGGATCTCCTCCGGCGCCCGGGTGAGCAAAAAGCCCCCCGCCGCCCCTCGGATGGCTCTGACCAGACCCGCCAACTTGAGGGAGGTGAAGATGATATCCAGATACTTCTTGGATATCTGCTGTTTTTCCGCGATTTTACGAACCATGAGGGGACCCGATGAGCCGAAAGAAGCCAGCTCGATCATCGCCCGCAGTCCGTATCTTGTCCGAGTAGAAAGTTTCATGAGTTGGCTCCAAATACCGCATAAGAACTAGCACATTCACAAAAAAAAGCGAGAGGGTGGACTAAGTTCCATCACAAAGGACAAGGTTTCTCTGAATCGACCGCGCAAACAACCGCCTGCACAACTCCGTCGAAACTCCTAACGCCAGCGATAAATGCACCGCCCGGCGGCGGTCGGCGACGAATGTCGCCGGGCTGAGGGGGGGGGCCCCGCATGAATTTATTTCACGCTATAGAGGGGAACCGCAGAGTTCCCCTCTATAGCTAGTAGTCGGCGTTGTTCGGAGTGCGGGGGAAGGGGATGACGTCACGGATGTTGGCCATACCCGTAACGAACTGCACCAGGCGCTCGAAGCCCAGACCGAAGCCGGCGTGCTCCACGGAGCCAAAGCGACGCGTGTCGAAATACCACCAGTAGTGCGATGGATCCAAGCCGCACTCGTCGATGCGGCGCTCGAGCACGTCGAGGCGATCCTCGCGCTGGCTGCCGCCGATGATCTCGCCCAGACGCGGCACGAGCACATCCATGCCCCGGACCGTCTTGGCGTCGTCGTTGAGCCGCATATAGAAGGCTTTGATGTCCTTAGGGTAGTCGGTGACGATCACCGGCCGCCCGATCTTCTTTTCGCACAGGTACCGTTCGTGCTCAGACTGTAGGTCCTTGCCCCAGGACACGGGATACTCGAACTTCTCTCCAGACCGCTCCAGGAGATCCACCGCCTCGGTATAGGTGAGCCGCTCAAAGGGGCTCTCCACAATGTGCTCGAGGGTCTTACACGTGGACTTCTCGATCCACTGGTTGAAGAAGGCCATGTCCTCGGCGCAATCATCGAGCACCGTGCGAAACAGATGCTTGAGAAAGGCCTCGGCGAGATCCATGTTGCCGTGAATGTCGCAGAAGGCCACCTCCGGCTCCACCATCCAGAACTCCGCCAGGTGACGGGAGGTGTTGGAGTTCTCCGCCCGGAAGGTGGGCCCAAAGGTGTAGACGTTCGACAGAGCCAGGGCGTAAAGCTCCGCTTCGAGCTGCCCCGACACCGTCAAGAAGGTCGGGCGAGCGAAGAAGTCTTTGCCGAAATCCACGTCTCCGGCCTGGGTGCGAGGGGGGGCCACCGGGTCCAGGGTGGTGACCCGAAACATCTCGCCGGCGCCCTCAGCGTCGGACGCAGTAATGATGGGAGTGTGTACCCAGACAAAGCCCCGGTCCTGGAAGAACGTGTGAATGGCGTGAGACAGGGCGTTGCGCACCCGGAACACCGCACCGAAGGTCTTGGCCCGTGGGCGCAGATGCGCGAGCTTCTCCCGCATGACCTCAAAGCTGACCCGCTTTTTCTGCAGGGGATAGGCGGTGGGATCGGCGTCGCCGTGTACCGTGATCTGGTCGGCCATGATCTCGAATCGCTGGCCCTTACCCGCCGACTCCGCGAGCTCCCCGGTTACCTCCAGGGCCGCCCCAGCGCCGATAACGCGAAGCGCGGCGAAGTCAGGATGATCCTCGGCCACCACCGCCTGTAGGTCCGCAAGACAAGAACCGTCGTTGAGCTGCATGAAGATGACGTGCTTCTGAGCGCGTACGGTTCGCGCCCAGCCCTGCACCGTTACCGGGCCTCCGGGCTTTTCCCGGGCCAGGATGTCGCGGATCATGTCCCGTGCCATGGGCTATCCTTCTACTTTCTGTTGCAATGGATTCTGCGGTTGTTGCTAACCATACAGCGGATAGAGCTCTGAGCGGTTGCCGCCGATGCCGAGCCCCCAGGCCAGGATCGGCGTGCCGCTGTCGCAGCAGACCCGCACCACCGAGGGCCTGCCCAACCCGAAGGCGTCCTCGGTCATGACGACTTGATGACGCCCCAGGGAGATGGGCTCCTGCAGCGGTCGGTAGGGCTCGCCGCTGGGAGCGACCTCCACTGTGGCCCGCACCTCGGAAGCGTAGGGATTGGCCAACAGCAGGTGAAACTTGTCACCGATGCCGATGGTAGCGTGGAGCTGCGTACCCACCGCGTAGGCCAGGGGCCGCAGCAACGCACAAGAGGTCATGCCCTTGCCGATGATCAACGCCGAGGCGGTGAGCAGGGCGTTGCGCGCGCCCTGCACCGATACGAGCCCCACCATGTTCGAGCCCACGAAGCGCGACAGGTTGTCGGACTTGGCGTCTCCTCGAGTAGTGATGGAACCGCGCTCCGGCACATCCATGAAGCGCCGGCACAGCACCTGGTCGCCGTGGCTGTCGAAGACCTCCACCTCCACGTCGGTGACCTCATTGCCCAGGTGGGTGAACAGAGCGTCCACCCGGGTGGTGTGGGAGAAAGGGAAATAGAATGTTCGACCGAGAACAGGCATTGACGACTCCGCATCCGCGCTGCAGGGGATCATGCCGCGCGAGCCGGAGTTTGTCTACTCAGGATCGGTGGGTGATCAACGATTGCGCGCCTCCATGGGCTCTGGCATGGTCGGGGTACTGCTCCGAAGCCCGAAGAACGGAAGGAAGACGTTGTCATGAGATTGCACAGCAGCACGGTATCGGCGTTGGTTCTGGGAACCTTGTTCCTGCTCGCGGCAGGGTGCAAGGGCTCGGACTTTGACGACGGGGCGGACTGCGGCAACGCCCTGGCCGAGCCCGGCGAGCTGTGTGACGCCACGGATCTCGCCGGACAAACCTGCCTGAGCCAGGGCTTCGCGGGAGGGACGTTGGCCTGCGACAACGACTGCGGGGGATTTGACACGAGCGGCTGCGGGGCGGCGGTGTGCGGCGACGGACTGGTGGAGTCTACCGAGGTGTGTGACGGCTCGAACACCAATGGCGAGACCTGCTCCACCATGGGGTACTCCAGCGGCACCTTGACTTGTCAGGCGGGCTGCACGGCCTTTAATATTTCGGACTGCTCCAACGACTAATTTCGAGGGATAGGGAGAGGTGGGCGGTTACTTCTTGGTGCGGCCCTTTTTGATCTCGCGTACCAGCTCGTCGAACCGCACCGTCAAGCCCAGGGACATGGCCACAAAAGAGCCGCTGTACGAGCCGCGAGCCATGTCCGAGCTCTCGGGAGAGGCGGAGGGATCGGCGCAGCGGGCCGGATCTGGCGGGTTGAAGGCGTCGATGGGGGTGAGGCAGGAGTGGTCCACCTGACGCTTGGTGCTAAAGCTCCAGGGCTTCCACCGCTCGCCCGTGCCATTCCAAATGTAGGCAAAGCCCAGGTGCAGGTCCATGCCCATGATGCGATAGCTCATGCCGCCGAAGACACCGACCCGGGCCCATGCGGCGTAGTCCAGGCGCGTGTACTCCAAGGGCGAGGCGTCGTTGCCGTAGTACGTGCCCAGGCGGAAGGTCAGCCAACCACCGCCAAGCTTCCGGGGCACCGTGAACGAGCCACCCAGCCGGTACTCCACCACGTCCTGGTAGTGGTGCGGCAGGGCGAAGACCTCCATGGGTGTACCCAACATGCGAGCGTTTAGCTGGGTGTCGAAGGACCGGATGGACGACCACCGCTCGTAGACGAGATCGAATTCGATGTCCACCAGGTCCGGCGCGTTCTTGTGGCCCTTGATCTTCCAAGCGTACCGGACGCCCATGCGCAGGGCCAACGGCAGCTCGGTGACGAGCCCGGCCTTGTGCTTGGTGGGACACCAGTTGTCCTGGGAGGCGTCGTCGCAGGTGCGCCCCCACTCGATGACACTGCCCATGGAGGAGTAGCTGGCCGGCATATTGACCCAGGCGTCTCCCTTGGTGTCGGCCCTCACGGGCAGCCGCACGGAGGCCCCCAGGAACAGCCCCTTGAAGGGGTTGGCCAGGACTGAGAGTATCCCCGTGTAGGCGATGCCCTTGGTGTCGATATGAAAGCCGATGTCCGCGTCCGGGTCGTAGTCCGGCTGCAGGGGCACGAACACGGAGTAGTCCACTCGCGCGTAAACGACCTGCAGCGCCGCGCCGAAGGAGAGCCAGTCCACCGGCCGATAAGCCGCCGCCAGGGTGAAAAATATCACGACGACGTTCAGGTTCTCCACGTCGTAACGCGTGGGGCCGGGGGCGCGCACGTTGCGGCCCTCGGTATCCTGCACGTTCACCGACATGGGGAACTCCCGCCGCCCCACGGCGTGGGGACCGTAGCCGCCGAAGGCAAAGGTCCAGCGCTTGAGGCCGAAGTCGGCGGTGGCCGCAACCATGGGGATGTAGAAGGCACCGTCGAGGTTCCGACACACCTCGGGATAGGGCTGCCCCGCATAGGTGTACGGGCCGGGAGCCCCCGGGTAGGTGCCGGCTCGCTGGACGCAGACATTCTGCCGCAGGAGGTTGTTGTCCAGGGTGAAGCTGTAGCCCCGCTGGAAACCCAGCCCGGCGGGGTTGAGCACGATGGCCGTGGGATCATCCGCCTTGGCCGTAAAGGCGCCTCCCCGCCCCAGGGATCGCGTCCCGTTGTCGGGCCACTCCATCCCCCCGGCGTGGGCGTCAGGATGCCCCAATCCGACCACGAGCATCACACCAATAAATCCACACAGAACACGCTTCAACGGCTCAGGCTCCTTGACGCCTCTTGAGATGGACCAGCAGCACGGAAATGGCCGCCGGGGTCACGCCCGGAATGCGCGACGCCTGCCCCAGGGAGACAGGTCGCACCTGGGCGAGCTTCTCCTGGACCTCGTTGCTCAAACCAGACAACCGATGGTAGTCCAAGTCACGCGGAATCTCCAGCGCTTCGTTCCGAGAAAACCGTGCCGCGTCATCGTCTTGTCGGGCGATGTACCCAGCATACTTCACGCGGATCTCAGCACGCTCGGCCACTTCCGACGCCAGGTCAGCGTCGCCCCAGCCCACCCGAACCAGATCCGCGTAGGACAGCTCGGGCCGTCGCAATAGCTCCTCCAGCGACAGGGGTTTGCCCAACGGCGGCGTGGACAGGGACTCGAGCCGATCCCGGGCGTCCGCGTCCGGTCGCACCATCGTCCCCGCCAGCCGGTCGAGCTCCCCCTCAAGTCGCCGCTGCCCGCTCTCGAAGATCCGCCAGGCAGCCGGCCGCAAAAGACCCAATTCATGCCCCCGGGCACAGAGCCGCTCCGGCGCGTTGTCCTCCCGCAAAAGCAGCCGAAACTCGGCGCGAGAGGTGAACATCCGATAGGGCTCCTGGGTGCCGCGCGTGACCAGATCGTCCACCAGCACGCCGATGTAGGCCTCCTGCCGCCCGAGCACGAAGGGCGTATGGTCTGGCCCATCTCGCGCCGACAGCGCGGCGTTGACGCCGGCCACCAGGCCCAGGGCCGCGGCCTCCTCATAGCCCGACGTGCCGTTGATCTGCCCGGCGAGGTACAGGCCCGCCACCCGCCGGGTCTCCAGGGTGGGCGCCAGCTCGCGCGGGTCCACATAGTCGTACTCCACGGCGTATCCCGGTTGGACGATGCGTGCCCCCCGCAGCCCCGGAATCGTGTCGATGAGGGCCCGCTGAACGTCTTCAGGCAGACTCGTGGAGATGCCGTTGGGGTAGAGCAGATCCGAATCCAGCCCCTCGGGCTCCACGAAGACCTTGTGGCGGCTGCGGTCGGGGAACCGCACCACCTTGTCCTCGAAGGAGGGGCAGTACCGGGGCCCCACACCCTGGATGCGCCCCGAATACAGCGGCGATCGCGGCAGGGCGCCCCGCGCCACCTCCGCCGTGGCGGCCGTGGTGTGGGTGATGTGGCAGCTCACCTGGCGCAGCGGCGGTGGCGGCCCGTAAAACGAGAAACGAGGCGGCGGTTCCAGCCCCGGCTGCTCCTCCATGGCGCTGTAGTCCACCGAATCGGCGGCCAGCCGCGGGGGCGTCCCGGTCTTGAGGCGCCCCAGGGGAAACCCCAGCCGAATCAGGCTCGCCGAGAGCCCCTCCGCCGCGGGCTCGCCCAGGCGACCACCGGCAAAGGACCGCTCGCCCACGTGCAACAGCCCCCGCAAAAATGTCCCCGCGGTGATAATCACCCGCCGACCCCGGTACTCCACTCCGTCATCCGTGCGCACCCCACACGCCCTGGGCCCGTCCCCCGCCCGACCCTCCCCCACCCGGCCCTCCCCCACTCGGCCCTGCCCCCCCCGGCCCTCCTCCACCAACACCTCCTCCACCAAGCCCTCCACCACCTCCAACCCGGGCTCCGCCTCGAGCTCCGCCACCATGACCCGGCTGTAGATCTCTCGATCCGACTGGGCCCTGGTGGCCCGCACCGCCGGCCCCTTGCGCATGTTCAACCGTCGGTACTGGATCCCCGCCGCGTCCGCGATAAGCCCCATGCGCCCCCCCAGGGCGTCAATCTCCCGTACCAGTTGGGCCTTGGCCACGCCCCCGATGGCCGGGTTGCAGGACATTCGCGCCGCCGCCGCCGGATCCATGGTGACCAGCACCACCCGACACCCCAGCCGCGCCGCGGCCAGGGCCGCCTCACATCCAGCGTGCCCAGCACCCACCACCACCAGGTCTGTGTCGAAATCCGTCATCTCGCGGAAACTACCATAAGTTTGGGGAGCTGCTTAAAATCCACTGCCTAAAGTCGTTGCCATTGCGCTTGTAGGCATTAATATCTGCTCGTAACACAGCGAGTGAGGACGATCATGAATCCAGAGAAACGCCAGTATCGGGTTGACGATGGTTGTATCCGCTGTGGCGCTTGCGTCGACATTGCCGAGTCTCTTTTTGGGTTGCAGGCCGATGAGCAGGGCTATGAGGTGGTCAAACAGCCGGAGAATGAGGAAGAGCTTCTGGCCATGCAGGAGGCCCTGGAGAACTGTCCGGTGGGCGTCATCACTACGACGGAGGCACCAAAGGAGGCTTCGGAGGGGGGGCTGCCCCAGGTGATCACCGCCGAGTCCAAGGTTCGCGCGACCTTCGAGCGGAACCCCGACCTCATGGACGTGATCATACAGATGGCGCCCATCTTCGGTCGGCTGCAGAACAAGGTCCTGTGGAACACCGTGGCTCGCTACGCCACCTTCCGTGACGCTGCCCGCATCTCCAAGATTTCGGTCTGCGAGATCCTGCACGAGCTGAACCGCGAGAACGGCACCCTCGAGCAGATGGCGATCTCCTGCCCCGAATGCCTGGAGGGGAGAGAGGCTGAGCCCACGCTGCAGCCCAACGCCGAGATTGACGAAACGGGCGCCGAGGAGCTGGATCTCCGCGACCGGGAGGCCGCCTGGCTGGAGAAGGCGGTCCACAAGCTGCAGGGGATGACCACCGGACAGAAGCTGGTGGTGCGAACCCGCATGCCCATGCAGCCCTTCATCGACCGGGCCCAGGAGCTGGGCATCGCGGCGTCCCTGTACGAGCGGGGAGACGAGGTACGCCACGTCTTTGTCTGCGAACAGGGAGGAGATTGGCGACAGGCGGCGCGAAGCTTCGAGAAGCTGGACGTCCGTGGGATGTCGGAAGATCCCTTCGACGTCATCATGAAGAAGGCCTATGCAGCAAAGGAGGGGAGCGGCTTCATCCTGATCCAGACCTTCGAGCCCACTCCGCTCATCAACATGCTGACCGCCATGGACTTCGAGGCCGAGGTGGAGCCCAAGGGCGAAGCTGAGACCTGGGTCTATTTCCACAAGAAGAGGAGCACGGCGGAGTCGGCCGACAGCTCGGCCAAGAGCGCCGAAAGGGTGCCGGTGGTCATTCAGTCGGCCACGCCCGTGGGCTACCCGGTCATCATGCGCCTGCTGCAGTCCAAAGCCCTGCGGGAGAAGGTCGAAATCAAGGAGCTCAAGGTCTGGGAGGAGACGGAGAAGCACCTGGGCTGGATCGTCAACGGCAAGGCGGACATCAGCTTCACGGCCGTCATCACCATGACCAAGCTGGCCAAAATGGACGTGAAGATGCCCGCAGTCTTCGTCTGGGACAACTTCCATCTGCTCACCCGCGGCTATGAAGCCAAGGGACTCGAGGACCTCCGGGGCAAGACCATCCACGCGCCCCTGTTCCGCGAGGCGCCACCCACCGCGCTCACGCGCTATCTGATCCGGAAGCACGGCCTGGACGAAGAGGACTTCCACTTCAAATACGGCACGCCCTTTGGCCGGCCCAAGCAGATCCTGTGGGACTTTCTACAGGGCAACAGCGACACAGTGCTCTTGCGGGAGCCCGAGGCCAGCTTCGCCATCGCCGGCCTGGACCCAGGGGTGACCAGCTCGGTCCTCTCATACTATGATCTCTGGAACAAGGTACACCCGGGGTACGGCAGCTTCCCCAACGCCGGGGTGCTGTTCAAGGGGGAGTTCCTCCGCGCCCACCCCGAGATCGCCAAGCTGGTGCTGTCGGAGTTGGAGGAGGCCATTGCCTGGGTGAACGCCCATCGCGACGACGCTGCCAAGCTCTCCTTCGATATGATGCGACAGTCGCAAAGCAATGTGCGTCTCTTCTTGGACCGCGTCCATTTCCGAGCGGTCGGGGGGGCCGACCTCCAGCACCAGGCCGTGCGGTATCTGAAGCTCCTGCACGCCGAAGGGATCATCCCCACGGCGCTCCCAGACGACTTCGAACAGATTTTCGATCTCGGCCTCTGAAGAACCCGACAAAAAAAGTTAGAATATTCGCTGAGTCCTGCGTACCTTGTTCTCGTTGAGCATATGAGCACCATCGGTACGAATAGCGCAGGCAACGCGGACAGCGCGGGCAACGCGGACAGCGCGAACGGGAAGAAGCGGCGCCGTCTCAATGATCTGATGGAGCACCGGGTCCGGGAGGTGCTGCTCGTGTCGTCGCTATACGACTCGTATATCCTGCAAGAGGACGGGCACCTCACCGAGAAAGTATACCTGGAGTACGAGACGCTCAGCCTGTCGAGCGCCCCACGGTTTACCCATGTGGGCAGCGGCACCGCGGCGCTGGAGCTCATGAATCTGCGGCGCTTTGACCTGGTGCTGGTGGTCACGCGGCTCTTTGACATGGACGTGACGACCTTCGCCCGCCGGGTCAAGGACCGGCCCCACGGACTGCCCGTGGTGCTGCTCGCCTTCAACAACCGCGAGCTCCAGCGGCTCGAGTCCATCGTCGATGATCCGGATATTGACGGCGTGTTCACCTGGAACGGCGACGCGAGGATCCTGCTGGCCATCTCCAAGTTCATTGAGGACCAGGAAAACATCGACCACGACATCACCGCCGCCGACGTACGCGTGATCCTCGTGGTGGAAGACTCCATCCGCTACTACTCCTCGTTCCTGTCGACCCTGTACCCTGAGCTGATGATGCAGTCCCAGTCCCTGTGCTCCGAGGGCATGAACCGACTGCAGCGACTCATGCGCATGCGCACCCGCCCCAAGGTACTGCTCGCACGAAACTTCGAGCGGGCCACCGAGCTCTACGAGCGCTACCGCGACAATCTCATCGCCGTGATCAGTGACGCGAGGTTCCCCCGGGACGGGGAGCTGGATCCCGACGCGGGGGTGCGCCTGCTCGGCCGGATCCGCGGCGAGGCGCCGGACCTGCCCATCCTGCTGCAGTCCTCCGAGCAAAAGTATGCCGCCCTGGAGCCCAAGCTCGGTCTGCTGTTCGTCAACAAGCACTCCCAGCGGCTGCTGCAGCGGATCCGGCGCTTTTTGCGGAACGACCTCGGGTTCGGCCCGTTCATCTTCCGCATGCCCGACCGCACCGAGATCCGCCGAGCCACTGACGTGAGCGAATTCGAGCAGTGCATCCGAGAGGTACCGGCTGCCTCCCTGGAGTACCACGCCTCGCGGAACCACTTCTCCAACTGGCTGGTGGCCCGCAGTGAGTTCGCCATGGCCAAGGTGATGCGCCCTCAACTGTTGAGCGACTTTGACACCGCCGAGGAGCTGCGCACCCAGACCCTGGCCGAGCTGCGGGTGCTACGGCGTGGAACCCGGGCCGGGGTCATCTCGGACCTCAGCCGGGCGGTGTTCGAAACCGAGGGGCTCTTCACCCGTCTGTCCACGGGATCCCTGGGCGGCAAGGCCCGGGGCCTGGCCTTCATGAACCATCTGCTCGCCGGCGACCAGGGCGGCACCGAGGTCGGCGGCATGGCAGTGCGCATCCCGCAGTGCTTCGTCCTGGCCACCGACGCCTTCGACGAGTTCTTGGAGCAGAACCACCTAGAGGAGCTGGTCTACGAGACCGACGATGATGATGAGATCGCCCGGGCCTTCGCCCAGGCCCCCCTGCCCTATCAGGTGACCCAGGATCTGCGCATGGTGCTGGGCAACGTCCGGTATCCGCTGGCCATCCGGTCCTCGAGCCTCCTCGAAGACAACATGCTGCACCCCTTCGCCGGCGTGTACGGTTCGGTGATGCTGGCCAACTCCGCCCCGAGCGAAGAGATCCGACTCTACGAGCTCGAGCAGGCCGTCAAGCATATCTACGCCTCCACTTTCTTCCGCGACGCCCGGGCCTACTTGAACAGCGCCAACCGTCGTACGGAGGAGGAAAAGATGGCGGTGGTGATCCAGCAGCTCGTGGGCCGCACCTATGGCGAACGGTTCTATCCGCACTGCTCCGGTATGGCCCACTCCTACGACTTCTACGCCGTGGGAGACCACCGTCCCGAACACGGCGCCGTGCAACTCGCCCTGGGCTTCGGACGACTCATCATGGAGGGGGGCTCCTTCGTGCGCTTCTGCCCGCGCCATCCGAAGGCCCCATCGCGCTGGGCCGAGCCGTCGACCCTGGTCCACAACTCCCAGCGCTGGTTCTACGCGATGGACCTGTCGCTGCCCTTGTCTCTCACCGGCGCCCATCCGGATTCGTCGCTGCGGCTCTACGACCTGGACGCGGCCGACAGGGACCACACCCTGGTTCACGTGGCCAGCGCCTACGACGACGCCACCAGCTCCTTCGCCCAGGCCGCGAATGGATCCGGTACGCCGGTGGTCAACTTCCGTCAGCTCATGCAGTCGGACAAGATCCCCATCGCCAAGGGACTGGCCACACTGCTGGATCTCGTCTCAGAGGGCATGGGCTCAGCCCTGGAGTTGGAGTTCGCCTGCGATCTGGGCTGGATCGACCCCGACTCCCCCGACTCCGTCCAGGGGACGCCCACCCTGTACGCGCTGAATGTGCGCCCCATGATCACCCGGGAGCTCATCGAAGATCGCGCGGGCGAGATCTTCGATCCCAGCGGCATCATTTGCCGTACGAACCAGGCCGTGGGCTGGGGGCGCAGGTGGATGGTCGACGACATCGTCTATGTGCGCCGCGAAGCCTACGATCCGGCCCACACGCCCACCATCGCCGCGGAGGTGAGTCGACTGAACCGGGAGATCGGCGACCAGGACCGCGGGTACATCCTGGTAGGACCGGGCCGCTGGGGCTCGGCGAATCACTGGCTCGGAGTCCCCGTACGGTGGCGAGACATCTCCGCTGCACGGGTCATTGTGGAGGCCTCCCCACCGGACTTCGCCGTGGAGCCCTCCCAGGGCACCCACTTCTTCAACAACATCATGTCCTTGGGCATCGGCTATTTTGTCATCCCGCCCCCCCGCGATGGTGGAGAGACAGAGCCGCACTCCAGCTTCGTGGACTGGGAGTGGCTGGACTCCCAGCCGGCCATACAAGAGAGCCGGTTCGTGCGCCACATCCGCGTGGACCCGGCCCTGGTGGCCACCGTGGACGGCCGCCGGGGGCTTGGCACCATCGCCCGTCGGCTACCAGCGGGCACGCCCTGATACGCCTACCTCTCCGGTAGGTATACCCCCCCTCCCTAACGCGACGCATCAAACCTGAATTGCTAGCATTTTGGGGTTCTTTTTCGTTGACATGAAAAGCCCAGGTTCTATAGCTTCACACCAACGAAGACACCACTGGATTTTATCACATTTGCGTTCCCCTCTCGCTGAAGCCGGCGGCGGGGGGACCCCTCAAAGGAGACAAGAGATGCGCCAAACCTTCGAAGAATTCATGGCTCATGTGAAATCGAAAAACCCGGCCCAGCCCGAGTTCCACCAGGCCGTCGACGAGGTCGTGCAGTCCATCTGGCCGGTGATTGAGGAGAACCCGAAGTACCAGGCCGCCAACATCCTCCAGCGCATCGTGGAGCCTGAGCGGGTGCTGATGTTCCGCGTGCCCTGGATGGACGACCAAGGCGTGGTCCAGGTCAACCGCGGCTACCGCATCGAGATGAACAGCGCCATCGGCCCCTACAAAGGCGGCCTGCGCTTCCACCCGAGCGTGACCCTGGGCGTGCTGAAGTTCCTCGCTTTTGAGCAGGTCTTCAAAAATAGCCTCACCACCCTGCCCCTGGGCGGCGGCAAGGGCGGCTCGGACTTCGACCCCAAGGGTAAGAGCAACAACGAGGTCATGCGCTTCTGCCAAAGCTTCATGATGGAGCTGCAGCGCTACATCGGTCCGGACACCGACGTTCCCGCCGGCGACATCGGCGTGGGCGGTCGGGAGATCGGCTTCATGTTCGGCATGTACCGCAAGATCCGCAACGAGTTCACCGGCGTGCTCACCGGCAAGGGGCTCAACTGGGGCGGCTCCCTGATCCGTCCCGAGGCCACCGGCTACGGCTGCGTGTACTTCGCCGAGGAGATGCTCAAGACCCGCAGTGAGTCCTTCAAGGGCAAGACCGTCACCGTGTCTGGCTCGGGCAACGTGGCTCAGTACGCCACCGAGAAGGTCACCGAACTCGGCGGCAAGGTGGTCACCCTGTCGGACTCCGCCGGCACCATCTATGACCCGGCGGGCATCGACGAAGAGAAGCTGACCTATGTCATGGACCTCAAGAACAACAAGCGCGGCCGCATCAAGGAGTACGCCGAGAAGTTCTCCGGGGTCGAGTACATGGAAGGCGCCCGCCCCTGGGGTGTCAAGTGCGACGTGGCCCTGCCCTGCGCCACCCAGAACGAGATCAGCGGAGACGAGGCCAAGACCCTCACGTCCAACGGCTGCTACTGCGTAGCCGAGGGCGCTAACATGCCGTCAGAGCCCGATGCCATCGACGTCTGGATGGAAAAGAAGATTCTCTACGGTCCCGGCAAGGCCGCCAACGCCGGCGGCGTAGCCACCTCGGGCCTGGAGATGAGCCAGAACTCCATGCGGATCAACTGGACCCGCGAAGAGGTGGACCAGCGCCTCCACCAGATCATGCTCGCCATCCATGCGAACTGCGTGAAGTACGGCAAGGACGGCGACTACGTCAACTACGTCAATGGCGCCAACATCGGCGGCTTCATTAAAATCGCCGACGCCATGCTGGACCAGGGCCTCATCTAACGGCCTGACCGCAGCGGACCCCGCGTCCCTCCCCCTCTCCCTCTCCCTCTCCCCCTCCCTCTCCATCCCAACTCCCTTGCCTCCCGGGGGTCAGTGCTTATCTTCGGCACTATGACCGAAGAGCACGTCATCCTCGTCGATGAGGACAACCAACCCATCGGGACAGCCCCCAAGGCCAAGGTGCACCACGCGAACACGCCCCTGCACCGGGCCTTCTCCTGCTTCGTCTTCAACAGCCGCGGGGAGCTGCTACTCCAGCAACGGGCCCACCACAAGGTCACCTGGCCCGGTATCTGGAGCAATAGCTGCTGCGGCCACCCGCTCCCCGACGAGATCTACGAAGACGCCGTGCAGCGGCGGCTGGAAGAGGAGCTGGGCATGACCCAGGTGGCGCTGCAACTCGCGTTGCCCGACTACCGCTACCGCGCCGAGATGCTCGGCGTCGTGGAGAACGAGTTCTGCCCCGTGTGGGTCGGTCTCTCCGACGCCACACCAAAACCGAACCCGGACGAGGTGGCCGCCGTACAGACCCGGCCCTGGGCGGAGTTTCTGTCCGGTGTGATCGCCAAAGCCGATCCCTTTTACCAGGCGCTCTCTCCCTGGTGTCGCGCCGAGACCCGTTTGCTCACCGAAGGCGACGCGCTGGGGCGGTTTCTGCGGGAACACGGGCTGGCGTCGTGACCAACCAACCTCCCCTCGCCCTCTCCGCCACGGCCTGGGCGCCGGTGAACATCGCCCTGATCAAGCACTGGGGCTACAGCAGCTCCGACCAAGGCGGCAGCACAGACCAGGGCGGCAGCACCGACCTGGCCGGCAGCACCGACCTGCCGGCGCGACCCAGCTTGTCGCTCACCCTGGAGCACGGCTCCACCACCACCGTGACCTGGCGGGACCAGCCCGACCATCGGATCCTTCTCAACGGCGAGGTCCTGACACCGTCGGACGGCGAGAAGGCGACGGCGAGCTTCGCGTTCCTGGAGGCGGTGCGGATGGCAGGCGACCTGGGGCCGCTCCACGCGTCGGTACAGGCAGTCAGCGAGGTCCCACTGTCCGCGGGATTTGCCAGCTCCGCTGCCGGGGGCGCCGCTCTGACCGTGGCCGCTCTCGAGGCGGCCCGACTCGGGCCAGTGAACCCGAGCAACGGGTTGGACTGGTGCCGACGGCTGGGATCCGTGTCGGCCCTGCGCTCCCTGCGCGGGGGCGTGGTGCGGCTCGACGTCGACCACGAGGCGAAGAAAATGACGCTGGGCGGTGTAGACACAGACCTGGACCTCGTAGTGCTCGGCTGTCTGGTCCAAGGAAAAAAGAAAACGGTCAGCAGCAGCGCAGGTCATGATCAGGTGACCACCAGCCCCTACTGGGCGCAGTTCGCCCGCGACGCAACCGGACGGCTGGACCGGCTGGTGGGCGGACTGGTGGCTGGAGATCTGGCGCAGGTCGGCGGACTGGCGGAAGCGGACGCCTTGGCCATGCACGCGGTGATGCTCACGAACCATCCCCCCATCGTCTACGCCACCAACGCCACCTGGCGGGTGTGGCACCAGGTGGTGGCCTGGCGTGGGGAACCCGCCCCCTCCCCACAGGGCTACTGCACCCTCGACGCCGGACCAAACCCTCACATCCTGTGCGCCCGAGCCGACGCCGACGAGCTGGCCCAGCGCCTGCTGGCCCTCCCCGATGTCCAGCGCATCTTCCGCAGCTCCGTGGCGGCGACCGGGGCCCGACGGATCATCACCCCGGACACCACCGCGCCCTCCGAGCACACATGGTAAGATCACATTTATATGCCCGGAGCGAAACACAACATGCGGATAGATAGATTTCTACGGCTGGCGATGGCGGCAACGGTCCTAGGGACGTGGCTTTGGGTCGGTGGTTGTGGAGACAACAACGGAGACGGGTCGGACGGGGGTATGGACAGTGGAGCGGACACCGGGCTCCATGACGCCGCGACGCCGGACGCAAATCCAACGGACGCGGCCCTGGTCCCCGATGCCGGCCCGGACAGCGGCTCGGACGCCGGCCCGGACAGCGGCTCGGACGCCGGCTCGGACGCCGGCTCGGACGCCGGAACCACACCGGTGCTCGACGCGCTGCTATCGGATCTTCGGACCGATGCCCCGGCCGCCATGCAGACCCAGTCCGACGGGTCCGGCTGGCCCGCCCCCGTGGAGGGCGGCTGGCTCTTCGTGTCTCTGAACCCGGACCCCGATACCCTCGCGGGCGAACACGACGGATGGAGTGGCCAAGCCATGAACCCCGACCAGGGCTTCCACTGGCTGGTGGTCGCCGTGGCGGCGGGGACGCGCTACAAGTTCACCGATCAGTCCCAGACCACCTGGCTGGCCGACCCCTGGTCCCGAGCGTACGAGTGGGACGCCTTCGGGCTCATGAGCAGGGTCCCGCCCGCGGCCGCCCACCTGGAGCGCTTCTTCAACGTGTCCGACGCCAACATCGCGCCCCGCACCCTGCGGGTGTGGGTCCCCGCGGGGACCGCCACCCACGTCCTGTATGTTCAGGATGGTCAGAACCTGTTTGATCCGAACGCTCCCTGGGGCGGCTGGCAGCTATCAGCGGCTCCACCCGCGGCCATGATGCTCGTGGGCATCGACAACAGCCCTGCCCGCATGGACGAGTACACCCACGTCGCAGACGACATTGGCGGCGGCCCGGTGGGCGGCCAGGGCGACGCCTACGCCGACTATGTCCACGTCACCGTGCGAGCCGTCATCTCCGCGCAGTACGGAGAACCTCCCACAGTCGGTCTCATGGGCTCCTCCCTCGGCGGCCTCATCAGCTTCCACATCGCCGCCCGATACCCCGGAGCCTACGACTACGCCGCCAGTCTCTCGGGCACCATGGGCTGGGGCTCCATCGGCGCCGGCATCACAAACGAGACCATGATCGAACGCTACGCCGCAGCCGGGCACGGAGCCACGGCGCTATACCTGGACTCCGGTGGCGGCGGCACCTGCGTCGACAACGACGGCGACGGCATAGAGGATGACGACCCCACCGGCGCGGACAACTACTGCGAGAACAAGCAACTCGAGTCCGTGCTCTACTCCCTCGGCTACGTCGCCAACGTGGACGTCTGGCACTGGTGGGAACCCGACGCCCTACACAACGAGGCCGCCTGGGCCGCCCGCGTCTGGCGCCCCCTCGACCACTTCGCATCCCTGTAGAAATCCCCACCCCTCTGATATTCCCGCCGGAGATCTGTACCCCACAGCGACAGGTGTGATCGCTGACCCTTGGTGCTTGGGCTGCACGGCGGCCCCGCGCTGGGCGCATTCCGGGGGGGCCAATGCCGCCAGCCCTATGACTTAATCGTTGGTTCTTTTTCCTGGAGCGCCCGCCGTTGGTGTGGAAATCTCTCCAGGGCCCCGAAGTCCATCGGTGCCGCCCCCGACGAACCTACAACGACTTGCTCCTGGCTGCTTTCGCCGAGCGCGACGTGCTCTATCCCCGAGGATGTTTCATATTCGGTCCAGGTGATTCATCTGCGGCAAAAGTGAAACAAATCTTCGCAGTCCTAGCAATTCTCACCGCTCAACGACGAGGTCTGCGGGACCCGGCCGGGGAAACCGCGTGCGTCGATGGCCAGCATGCGCCGTAGGCAACATCGCCAACGCCATGGGCGTGCCAGATGTTTTTCCTACCCAAAAGAAAACCGGCACGCCCGGGCGTTGGCGGTCACGTCAATCGTGTACGCCTGCCGCGGCGCCCGACGTCACTTATTGCGTATTCTCATCTACGGGGAGTTTGGGGCGCGGAATGATTTCATAGACGTGGCTAGGACTCGAAAGATGTCGATCGGTTAGGCGTACGGGGTTGACGGGGTCGATCTGTGGTGATCTGCTACCGAATCCCCGCTGGACTCTGCCGGATCCGCCTACGCTGCACGCAACGGAGGACGTAGTGCGCTTCGCACACGCCACTTTCGGTCTGAAGCGAGACTCCATGGGGCGGATGCACCTGTGTCACCCGCCCGAGCGAATGCCTCTCGCGCCTCGATAGCCAGCCACAGCGCCTGAGTGGAATTTACCAACGGCCAGCGATCACACCCCACGGCGACGGGCGGCTCTAGGCTGGGCGCCCAACCATGCTACTGTTGTCTGGAGCAGGTGGTTTAAAGTCGCTGACGCTGGCCACGAGGGAAACACGGCCAGACGTACGGGGGAGACAAACGGCTTGGACCGGAGGAGCTATCGCCATGGACAAACGACAACAGTGGCGCGGCGGAGGATACCGCCACCTCAGGGGACCGTTCCTGGTAACGGCGATATTGACATGCGGGCTCTGGATCTCCTGTGACGAAGACGACGGCTATTGCGGAGATGGATGGGTGGATCCAGGGGAGGAGTGTGACTTCGGCCCGGACCCCTTCTTCAGCCCGTATTGCTATTGTGGCAGCGACTGCAACTGGGTGGGGACAAATTGCGACAACAGCGTCTGTGGAGACGGTCGGATCACCGGCATCGAGCAGTGTGATGACGGCGAGCTCAACTCTGACGTGGAACCCAACGCCTGCCGGCAGGACTGCCTCCTGCCGTGGTGCGGCGATGGTGTTTTGGACGATGCCCATTCGGAGAGCTGCGATGGGGTCATCCTCGGCGGGCAGACCTGCTCTGACCTGGGGTTCACCGCCGGAACGCTCGCCTGTTCCACCGGTTGCGCCTTCGACACCTCTGGATGCAGTCCCGACCTCTGTGGCAACGGGAGCTGCGATCCGGGGGAAACCACCGCGGACTGCCCCGCGGACTGCCCCGTGGGCACGTGCGGGGACTGCACCTGCGGTCCGGAAGAAAACCCGGACTCCTGCCCGGCCGACTGCTTGTACTACAGCTGCATCGACCAGTCCTGCCCCGGTACCCAGACCTGCTACGACACCATCTGCGTCACCGGTCTGCCCGCTTGCATGGGATTGCAGGCCCCTTTCCTGGGTTGGCCGAAAGACAGTGATCTCGAACCCAACGGAACCCACGATCAGGCGGTCACCCTCCCTTGCCTGGACGACGGTGTGGCGATGGATCCAACGGAGTATAGCCAGCGATGTCCCAGCCGTCAGAGCTACACCAACGGCTTCATGAACCTGGTGATCTGCCCGGCTGGCGAGCACGATTTCTACGGCCTGTATCTGCTGGCCGGCGAATCCGTTTCGCTCAACCTGATGTACAGGATCGACGTTCCCGCCCAGCGACTCGACCTCGACCTCACCCTCTGGCGCTGGGATGATTCCGCCGGGCAGCTCGCACAGGAGGCCACGGCGACCTCCTCCACTGACAACGAGACCCTCTCCAGCACAGCCTCCGCCCAGGGCTGGTACTACGCGGACGTGCACGGCAAGTGCCGGGCCGACATCAACTACTACTCGATCAGCTTCACACTGAACCCATCGCCCTAAGGACCCCAATCAGATCGGAAGGCCAAAACGTCCTTTCCAAGGTCCACCGATCCGTGCATCCTGTGCCACCATGAGCACCGCCGTTCATACCCAACGCTTCCAGAAATTCAATGAGCTCATGCCGCACCGCCTGCGGGACGTGCTGCTGGTGTCGTCTCGCTACCATGCGTTCATCCTTCAGGAGGACGGCAACATCGAGGACCAGGTCTTTGCGGAGTTCAAGAGCCTGAGCCTATCGAGCGCGCCGAGCTTCAGCCACGTGACCACCGGCGAGGCCGCCCTTCAGAGCCTGGCGAATCGGACCTTCGACCTGGTGCTGGTGGCCACCCGGGTTCCCGACATGGACCTGCGTACGTTCTCGAGCCGCGTACGCAAGATCACCCCGCACCAGCCCCTGGCGGTGCTCGCCTTCGACAATCCCCACGTGAGTCGCCTGTGTCACCTGGTGGATGACGGCTCCATCGACGCGGTCTTCGTCTGGGGCGGCAGCGCCTCCATCCTGTTGGCCATCATCAAGTATCTCGAAGACAGCCTCAACGTCACCAACGACATCCAGGTGGCGGATGTGGGTGTGATCCTGCTCGTGGAGGAGTCTCCCCAACGGTACTCCACGGTGCTCTCGGCCCTCTATCCGGCCCTGATGAAGCAGTCCCGGTCGCTCTTTTCCGAAGGGCTCAACCGCCTCGAGAAGCTCATCCGCATGCGCACCCGTCCCAAGGTGGTACACGCCACCAACCAGGAGGATGCGCTGGCCCTGTACGAGCGGTACCGGGACAACGTAATGGCGGTGATCGCGAACGTGGGCTTTCCGGTGGATCGAGTCTACGATCCCAAGGCCGGGCTCCGGCTCGCCCGCCGGGTCTCCGAAGATCGCCAGGACGTGCCTGTACTGTTGCAGGTGGGACCCCATGACGATTCCGAGGAGGCGCTGGCCGTGGCCCGGGTGGTGCTGGATCGCGGCGCTCCGCGGTTGCTGCAGAAAATGCGGCAGTTCCTCATCGACCACCTCGGTTTCGGCGACTTCGTGTTTATTCAGCCCGACGGCACCGAGGTGGACCGCGCACCCGACATCGCCGCGCTCACCCAGAAGCTGCGCACGGTGCCCGATTCCTCCCTGGAGTTTCACACCTCCCACAACCACATCTCGGTGTGGCTCATGGCCCGGAGCCAGTTCCAACTCGCCCGCCGACTCAAGCGCGTCGGCATGGGGGAATTCGAGTCCATCGACGCTATACGCGAGTACCTGGTGGGAGAGCTCGAGACCCTCCGGCGACGGGCCCGCATCGGCATCATCCGCGACGCCTCCCCCGGCGCCTTCGATCCCGACAGCCTGTTCCAACGCCTCGGGGATGGCTCCCTGGGGGGCAAGGCCCGGGGCCTCGCCTTTCTCAACCAGTTCCTGTCCGGCGACACCCTGTCGGGGGAGCTGGCCGGTCTGCCGGTGCGTGTCCCTCAGTCCGTCTCCCTGACCACCGACGCCTTCGATCAGTTCCTCGAGCAAAACGCCCTGGACGATCTGCTCCACACCCGGGACGACGACGACACCATCCTCCGGCGTTGCTTGGCTGCCCAACTCCCCAGCTGGGTGGACGAAAGCCTCGAATCCATCGTGGACAATCTGACGGACCCTCTGGCCGTCCGCTCCTCCTCCATGCTCGAAGACAACCTGATGCATCCCTTCGCGGGCATCTACGGTACGGCCATGGTCCCCAACTGCGACCCCGACCGGGAGACGCGGCTGCGGGAGCTCCACCAGGCGGTGAAGTACGTCTTCGCCACCACCTTCTTCGCCAACGCGCGCGCCTACATCGCCAACACCTCTCGCTCCATCGAAGAGGAGAAGATGGGCGTGCTCATCCAGCGGCTGGTGGGCCAGCGCAACGGTAATCGCCACTACCCGCACTTCGCCGGAGTGGCGCAGTCGTACAACCACTATCCCATCGAGCATCAGCAGGCGTCAGACGGCATCGTCCAGCTCGTACTCGGCCTGGGAGCCATGGTGGTGGACGGCGGCCGCGCCCTACGCTTCTGTCCACGCTACCCGGAGGTAATCCCCGGCTTCGCCTACCCGGAGCAGGCCCTGCGCGAGACCCAGAAGCACTTCTACGCCCTCGATCTGAACAAACGGCTGGACCCCCAACTGCCGGCCTTCGAATCCAACCCGGTGGACTATGAGCTCGAGGTGGCCGTACAGGACGGCACTTTCAAGCCCGTGGGATCCTCTTACGACATCCAGAACAACCGCATCGTGGAAGGCCACGGGTTCCAGGGTCCGCGCCTGGTCACCTTCAACAACCTCCTGGTACACCGGGCGATCCCCCTGGCCGATGCGCTGGTGGAGCTGCTGGATCTCGCCCGGGCGGCCATGGGCACCGAAGTGGAGATCGAGCTCGCCTGCGACATGGGCGATTGGGGCCGGCCCATGCGGCGCGGCAAGCCCCGCATTCCGCCGACGCTGTACCTGCTGCAGCTCCGCCCGGCGGCCATTCAGGACTTCGCCGAAGATGCGGACACGGCGCCCGTCGACGAAAGCCACGTCTTCTGTCGTACCGGGAAAGCCCTGGGTCACGGCAGCTATCCAGAGCTGTGCGACATCATCTACGTGCGACGGGACCGCTTCGATCCGGCGATCTCCAAGACCATCGCCGAGGAGGTGGGTACGCTGAATCAGGCGTGCATCGACGAGCTGCGTCCCTACCTGCTCATAGGCCCCGGCCGCTGGGGCTCCTCCGACTCCTGGCTCGGCATCCCAGTGCAGTGGGCGCAGATCTCCGGAGCGCGCATCATCGTGGAGGCCTCCCCCGAGGGCTACGACGTGGACCCTTCCCAGGGGGCGCACTTCTTCCACAACATCACGTCTTTGGGCATCGGGTACCTGACCATCAAGCCCGGCGCCACCCAGGTCGCCCCCATCGACGGCAGCTTCGTAGACTGGGACTGGCTCGACGCCCAACCCGCCGTCCAAGAGACCGAGCATCTTCGCCGGATCCGTACCGCCAAGCCCATCCACGCCGTGCTGGACGGCCGCTCCGGCACGGGCGTCATCGCCTGGTAGCAAAACCGCAAGGGATTTGGGATCATGCCCCCTCCTTGGCTGCCAGCCCACCGAGGAGCTCCCAGAAGTCAGTGAACACAAAGCCCGCCAGGTCGGCCAGCAATCGCTGTGGCGCGACGAAGCCGTCGGCGCGCGATCGATCCCGGGGAGCCAGCGGCTCCTGCACGCCCATTCTCACAAGCGCGTCCACGATCTCCCGCCAGGTGTGACGCTGACCGTCGGCCAGGTTGTACACCGGGCGGGGCGCGTCCAGACCGGCCAATCCCAACAACGCCCGCGCCACGTCGTCAACGCAAACCAGGTTGGCCTGACGTTTCTCGTACCCCACGCGGCCGTCGCGAATCCAATGCACGGGATTGCGCGCCCCGCCAAAGAGCCCCGCGAGACGCACTACGATCCCACCGGACTCCCCGAACGCCTGCTCCGCGGCCAGACGGGGGTGGACTTCCACAAGAGGCGTCTGTTCGGTAATGACGGGCACCGAGCAGTCCTCGGCGCGACGATAGATTCCGGTGGTACCCAACAGCACCCGGCGACGGGCAAGCCCATGGAGCGCGGGCCAGAAGGACGCGTGCGCCTGCCCGGGCGGAAATGTAACCACCGCGCAGTCATACGCTGCCGATCCGCGCCCCTCCAGAACCCGCCTACATTCCGGGGTCCCGGCGTCGAACGCCACACCGTCCCCCACGCCACCGGCCCTCGAAAACCCATCCACTGGTATCCCCGCCTCCTCCGCCTGCCGGTGCAGAACGTCGCCCACGAAGCCGAGGCCAAATATCGCCAAACGCATGGCAGGTACTACCGCCCCTCCCGGCGCCCCTGACAGGCGACACAAAGGGGCGTCTCCGGGCGGGCCTGTAGCCGCCGAAAACCGATGGGCTCCTCGCACCGACTACAGGCGCCGTATTCGCCTTGCTCCAGAAACTTGAGGGCGGCGCGGATCTGCTCCAGACGAGCTTGGGTTCGGCGCCGATTGGACGCGGCCAACTGCTGCGCTTGCATGGCGTCCATGCGCGACAGGCGCCCCACCGAGGTCTGGTCGAGCGCCACTGGCGCCGCGCTCTGACTGCTGGCTTCCAGGTGTTTAAGTAGCTGCTCCCGAAGCGCGCGCAGGGACTGCTCCAGCAACGCCACCTGCTCCTCGGTCAGCTCTTCGATCAAATTGTCTTGTGGCATGGGCCTCAATACACCGCGTCGTAACAACATCGTAACAGCGTCGTTCTGAAGCATGGCCGCAGGTTTCCAGATCTGTCAAGGCACTAGCGATTTAGGATCGATTCGTTGTCACGTCGCTTCGCTCCGTGACTCCGAATCGATGTCGC
>JAOZUO010000072.1:0-24074 GCA_029938605.1 Deltaproteobacteria bacterium
GCTCGTCGGTTGCATAGGCACCGCTATGCGCCCTCCTCGCTTCTTGCCCCGCGGGCGCCTCGACGGCCACCATCGATCGAGTTGTCCATTCGCGGACCCTTAGCTTTGGGGCCGGGCCAGGCGTCACCGGGTTTGTGGTATGGTTGCCCAATAGGGCTGGGACCCGGAGACGAGGTACCATGAGGCGCGCTTTTACCAGGAACTCCGAGCCGGGATCACAGGTGCCATACGTGGTGCTTTATTCGGTACTGCTTGCGGCGGGACTCGCCACGGTCACCGCCGGTTGCCGCGCCACGGTTCCGAGCATGCCGCCCACGCCGGGGTATGTGTCGGTGGACCGGCGCAACCTGCGGCACCCGGACTTCAGCGTGAGCGCATTGGGTGCCTACCCCATGGAGGAGCTGGCGGGGCGGGTGGCTGTGGAGCCCTACGTGAACAGCCGCCTCTCGATCCCCATTGAGGGGCGCGGGGGATGGCCCGGCAACCTGCAGCTTCGGGTGGGGCCGCGCTACCGGGTGGCGGACTGGCTCGCCGTGGGCGCCGGTGGCGGCTTCACGTTGTTTCAGCTCGATGACCGCGCCGCCGCTTCGGGGTTTGGGCATGTGGATCTGGAGTTGGTTCTAGGTTGGCGGTGGCACCGCTTCGGCCTCTCCGTCGGTTTGCGGCCCATGATCGGCGGAGGCGGGTACTTTGAAGGAGACGGTTACCCTGGACTGTTCACCATGGTGGGGGACCTCTCCCTGGCGATCTTCGCCTCCCGAACGTCGGCCTTTGTGATCCACGTGGGCGGGTACGCCTTCCTGTGGTTCGACGACCCCGGGCGCATGTACGGATCGGCATTTTGGGGCATCGGCTACGCCTACAATCCGCGCTGAAGCCTGAGTCCTGACCGCGCTGAAGCCTGAATCCTGAAAGTATCTTGCTGTGATTATTGCGGAATCCCTGGTGGTTTTGTAGGCGCTCTTTTCTTCTCGTCCGTGACCAAACCGTGTTCTGGAGCTTTTAGGGTGGAAGCTCAGATTGTCATGATCGAGGAGGACGAATGCGTGAAGTCAATCCAGTACGTGGTGTGAATGTTTCGGGCCGGCCCATCCGGATCCTACTCAGCGGTGTCTTCGGGCCGTTCGGTGTGGACGACGAGTTCGGCCGCAAAGAGAACATCATGGAGCTGTTCCACAACCAGGTCACCCGGGGGCAGGACACGGCATCCTTCCGGTTCTTCCATCGCTCCTTCGGGCTGTACTTCCTGGCGGCCAATGTGAACGCGGACGTGACGGTGCTCGACTTTCCCTCGAGGGGGCGCTTCGAAAAGGAGGTGGCCCAAGGCTATGACGTGGTGGGGATCTCCTTCATCGCCCCGAACTTCGTCAAGGCCCGGGAGATGGCGCGTATCACCCGTCGAGTTGCGCCTGGCGCCACCATCGTGCTCGGAGGCCACGGGGCCGCCGTGGAGGATGTCGAAGAGAAGATCGACTGTGATCACGTGGTCCGCGGTGAGGGCATCGGCCCCTTGCGTCGGCTGCTCGGGCAGGATCCCGACGCGCCCATCGTGCATCCAACTCTACCGAGCAGCGAGCGGTCGTCCGTCTTCGGTCTACCGGCTCCGGGGATCCCGGCCAGCCTGCTCGTGCCCGGTGTGGGGTGTGTCAACGGCTGTCGTTTCTGCTCGACGTCTCACTTCTTCGGGAAGAACTACACTGCCTACCTGTCCACCGGTCGCCAGATGTTCGAGACGGCGCGCCGCATCGCCGACGAGACGGGCACCGATGAGTTCTTTGTGATGGACGAGAACTTCCTCAAGGACAAGCAGCGCGCACTGGACCTCATCGACGAGATGGAGCGCCACGACCGGTACTTCTCCTTTCACATCTTCTCTTCCACCGAGACCATCCGCGCCTTCGGTCTGCACAACCTGGAGCGGTTGAACGTGACCTTCGTTTGGATCGGCGTGGAGTCCTCCTCGTCTGAGGGCAACTTTGAGAAGAACGATGGCCTCGACGCGCGGCGGCTCATCTCGCAGCTCCAGGAGCGAGGCATCCTCGTGTTGGCCTCGTCCATCCTGTGCGCCGAGCACCACACCCCGGACAATATCCAGAACGAGATCGACTTCATGATCGGCCTGGAGGCGGACTTCGTACAGTTCATGCTGCTCACGCCCCTGCCGGTGACCAAGCTGTACAAAGACCACAAGGCGCGCGGCCTGCTACGTATGGACCTGCCCCTGGAGGAGTGGCACGGGCAGAAGGAGCTCTCCTACCGCCACCCGGATTTCCCCGGAGACGCGGCCCAGCGGTGGATCGACAGCGCCTTCCGCCAGGAGTACGAGGCCAACTCCTGCTCCCTGCTGCGGGTGATTCGAACCGTGGTCAAGGGCTATGAGCGGTTGGATCGTCGGTGGCAACTGGACGCCGGACAAAAAGCGCGCAAGAGAATGCTCGAAGACTGCGCCCGTGCCTGGGCGCCCGTGCTCGGGGGCATCGCCCACCTGGCGGTCAATCGCCAGGAGCGGGAGCGGGCCCTGGATCTGGCGCGGCGGGTGCGGCGGGTTCTGCCTCCGACCCTCCTGGATCGGCTCAAGAGCCCGGCGGCCACCGCCCTGGCAGTGGCCTGGCGGGCGCGGGTGCGACTCTTGGGGGACTCGATCCAGCCGGTCACCATAGTGACCCGAACCCAGGCCCAGCGGATCCGGATCGCGCCGAGCACCATCCCCGTGGAGGTGGTGTCCGACGACAGGGAGCGGGTGTCCGACCAGATCGCGGCTGTTGCCATGTGGGCCACCGAGCCGACTCTGGCCAACTGAACAATCGCTTCAAGAGAACTCGACAGAAAACTCGGTTCTGAAAACTCGGTTCTTGCCAAGTCCCCCCGGCCGACCCGATACTCCGTGGATGGACGCTCCAGGCGCCACCCGCATCAAGCGGTTGCGGCGAAACCTTAAGCTCACCGGGGCCATCGTGCTGTTGGCGGTGGGCGTGCTCGTGCCCGTGCTGCTGTCCACCCTCGTGGGCATCCTCACCATCGTGCTCGGAACCGGTTCCCAGTCCATCATCCTCGGCGTGCTGACCATCTCCTTCACGTCCGCGGCCATCGGGAGCGCCGTTATCCTCACGGTGCTGCTCGGTCGGCGTTCTCGCACGGCGAGGCTGCAGGCGGACTTCGTGGCCAACGTGACCCATGAGCTGCGTACGCCCCTGTCCGCGATTCGCATGTACGCCCAGACCCTGCAGCTCGGCGTGTTGGACGGAGATGTCGAGCGCACCAAGTCCAGTCTGGACACCATCATTCGGGAGACCGAGTGGCTGGAGGCCATGATCGAACGCGTGCTGACCTGGCGCGCCGCGGCCGAGGATCGATTCGACCTGGACCTGGTGAGCGAGCCCCTGGGGCCCTTGGTCCAGGAGGTGGCGACCCGCTTTCGTCGCATGCTCCCGCCGGGGGAGGTGGACTTCGAGGTGATAAGCACCAGCGAGCTTCCGGTACTGCACGACAAAAATGGGCTCGAGAGCATGATGCTGAACCTGCTCACCAACGCCTACAAGTACACCGGCGCCGAGAAGCGCATCACCCTCGAGGTAACCGACGAGGGTACCGACGAGGGTACCGATGAAGAGGAGATGGTGATCATCACGGTGGGCGACAATGGCGTGGGCATCCATGCGCGAGAGCATGGCCGCATCTTCGATCCCTTTTATCGGGTGGATTCGGGCCGTGGGGGCAAGGCCAGTGGCGCCGGCCTTGGCCTGGCCATTGTGCGGCACATGGCCCTGGTCCACCGGGGACAGGTCTTCGTGGAGTCCGCCCAGGGGCAGGGGAGTCGCTTCGCCATCCATCTGCCTGTGGCCACCGAGGAGGAGGAGACCTGATGGCAGATCGTTCCCCTAGCGCTAGCGGCGAGACGATCCTCATCGTGGAGGATGACCGCTCCTTGCGCGAGGGGCTCGCCATGAATTTCGGGCTCCGCGGGTACCGGGTGCTGACCGCCGCGGACGGAGACGAGGGCATGCGCGCGGTTTTTGACGAGCGCCCGGATCTCATCATCCTCGACATCATGCTGCCGGGACCCAGCGGTCTGGAGATCCTGAGCGAGCTCCGGGCGCGGGCCGAGCGCGTGCCGGTGCTGATCCTGTCGGCGCGCGACACCACGGACAACAAGATCGAGGGTCTGGAGACGGGCGCCGACGACTACCTGAGCAAGCCCTTCGAGCTGCCCGAGCTGCTGGCCCGGGCCGAGGTGATGCTCCGCAGGCAACGCGCCATGGTCCAGGCCCAGCCCCGACTCGTGGTGGGCGACATCGAGATCGATCAGGCCGCCCGCCGGGTCACCCGGGCCGGCGAGCCGGTCGCCCTGTCGGCCAAGGAGTTCGACCTGCTGCGGCTCCTGGCGCGGTCGCCGGGCAAGCCCCACACCCGGGAGTCCATCCTGGATCAGATCTGGGGCTGGGACTTCTCCGGCACCACCCGCACCGTAAACAACTTCATCCTCAGCCTGCGCCAGAAGCTCGAATCCGACCCCGCCAACCCCCGCCACATCCTTACCGTCCGCCAGGTAGGCTACAAGCTCGAGCCCTAGTTCCACCCACGGGGACGGAGTTTGTTGACGGGCTGCTCTCTAGTGGAATATCTCTCCATGCTACAATACTGGCGGAGGCAACGATGAGCACACAAGCGATTACCGATCACATACAGCGTCTCACTACGGACGAAAAGCTGGAATTGCTCTATCGCCTATGGGACGAGATCGCCGGAGAGCTGCAGGCCCGGCCGGCCACAGATGCTGAGCGCAGATACCTCGATGATCGGCTACGCGATATTAGCGCCGATCCACGTGAAGACCGCAGGTGGGAAGAGGCGCGTGAGGACTTACTGGCAGGAAGATGAAGCCCCTACACATCGCCGCGCTGGCCGAGGACGATCTCCGTGAGGCCAGGGACTGGTACGATGGCCAGGCCCGGGAAACGGGGCGACGCCTTGTCGAAGCCGTTAACACGCTTCTCCTCCGAATTGCCGAGCAGCCTCGGGTCTACCCGGTGGTCCACCTGGACATCCGGCGAGCGATCGTGCCGAGGTTTCCCTACGGCGTGTTTTATCGAGATAGACGGGACAATATCCTGGTCGTGGGGATCGTACATATGCATCGCCACCCCGATACCTGGAAGAGACGCTAGCGAGGCTGGGCCTCAGACCGACGAGGCGGTGTTGTCCGGGGGGGCGAGGCGGCATTTGTTCTTCGTCTTTGGCGGGGGCGTTAGGGCGTTAGAGCGTTAGAGCGTTAGAGCGTTAGAGCAGGGCGGCGGCTTTTACCATGAGGGTGTCGTTGGAGCCGTCCATGACCTGGAGGAGGGGGGCGTCTCGGACGTACTTTTCGACGGGGTAGTCGCGGGTGAGGCCGTAGCCGCCGAGGATCTGCGCCATGGCCGCGGTGTGTTTGGCGGCGAGGTTGGTGGCGTGGATTTTTGCCGAGAGGCTGGTCTTGAGGTCGCCGGGGAAGGCCGATGCGCAGAGCCAGCTCCCCTTCCACAGGAAGGTGCGCATGGACTCCATGGCCGTGTGGGCTTCGAAGAGCTTTTGGGCCACGAGCTGGTGCTCGGCGATGGGCTTGCCCCACTGCACCCGCTCCCGGGCGTAGGCAAGTGCCTCCTCATAGGCGGCCCGCAAGGTACCCAGGGCCAGGTATCCCGTGCCGAGGTTGCCTACGGTGATGATGGCGTTGTGCAGCATGGGGTAGCCGTCCCCGGGAGGGAAGATGAGGTTGGACTCGTCTACCTCCACCTCATCGAAGTATACTGCCGCCTGGTTCAGGGCCCGCAGGCCGAGACGATCCACACACTTGCCCCGGGTGACCCCCTTGGCGTCCGCCGGCACCAGGAAGGCGCCCGAACCGCAGATGCCCTGGTCTGGCTCCACGCAGGCAAAGACGATGTAGGAGTTGGCGATGCCGCCGTTGGAGATGAAGTTGGACTTGGTGCCATCGATGATCCAGCGGCCGTCCCGCAACCGGGCGGTGGTGCGGTGGCGAACGGACTTGTCGGTGTAGTTCTTGCCGTCCGAGCCGATATCCGGCTCGCTTGAGCCCCAGGCGGAGATGAGCCGCGCGTCATCATTTTCGCAGAAGGGGATGACGTATTTGTTTACGAGCTCTTCGTTGAAGGGGGCCATGAAGGCGATGAGGCGTGGCACCACGGCGCCGGCCATGAGGCTCGCGGAGAACCCGGCGCCCCAGCAGGCCAGCTCCTCCCAGACCAGGCCGGCGGTGATGGCGTCGAGCCCCAGTCCGCCGTAGCTTTCGGGCAGCCCCATCTTGTGGAAGCCCAGGTCAAAGGCCTGCTGCATGGTGGACCAGAACAGATCGCTTTTGAAGGCCTCCTCGGGATCCGCCATCTTGTCCAGCGTCCTCTCGGCGGGGCCGAGGACCTCTCGCCCGAAGTCCCTTGCGGTCTTTACGAACAGCTCCTGGTCCGCTGTCGGTGTGAAGTCGATCATCTCTCCCCCTCCTAAATTCCCCCCGCCGGCGCGCCCGCGGAGAAGTCAGTCATCTTGAAGTAGTAGGGCAAAAACGCCTCCCCATCGACCTCGGTGAGGATGCGGCCCGGTTGCATGGTGTTGTCGCTCTCAAGCTGGAAGGCCATCATCAGGGTGGGGTCTCCCAGGTCCGCCCAGGGATCGGCCACCGAGGACCGCAGGGTCAGCTCCCCCATGCCGATCTCCAGCTTGCGCGGCTTCACGTCGGTCAGCTGGCTGGCCAGGAGCACCGGGCCGTCGAAGCCGGGCTGCAAGTCAATTCGCGGCATGGCCTTGAACAGGTACGACGGCCCCGTGGGGGGCAGGTCGGGCAGCTCCCCGGACAGGTCTACACGCAGCTCCACGAAGCGTACGCCGTCGCGCTCCACCCAGCCGTGCACGGTGTCGCCCTCCCGGGAGATGTGAATGTTCGCCATCTCCTTGGGGAAGCCGAAGATGTCCCGGCCGTTGTGCATACGGGGCTCGTTGTCGATGGGCATGGACAGGCAGTAGGTGCCCCCCACGCCTTGGTACTGGCAGCGAATCAGCAGCGCGGCCTCGCGGTAGCCGGCTCCGAGATTGGTCTCGGGGTACTCGGCGATGAAGATCAGCCCGCCGGGCAGATCGGCCTGCTCCAGGGGCGGCGGCAGCAGCGGCCCGGTGATCTCAGGTTCGCTGGCGAACACAACGCCGGTCATTTTTGCGCCGTCGAACTGGCGAACGCCCAGTTGGTAGTAGCGGTCCAGCTCTTGTTTCGTGATGACAAATCCCATCTCATATTCCTTTCAGGAGAACTGTTGGAACATTTTCCATTGGCTGGCCTGGGCCCTGAGGATCGCCCACTCCACGAAGGTTGGTGAAAGCCGGTGGACCACGCCGCCCAGCTGACCCACGGGGGTCATGATGATCTGTCGTTTGCGCTGCTCGATCAGGTCCAGGATCAGCGAGCCGGCGTAGGCCTGGGTGTGGTGCGCCGGGCGGTCCGGGAGGACCAGGCTGCCGTCCGCCGCCAGGATGCGCTTTTCTGGATCGTGCTCGGTGAAGCCCAGGTACACCACGCCGCAGTGCACACCCTTGGGACCGAGCTCCAGGCGCAGGGACTCACAGAGCCCTGTGAGGGCGCCCTTGGAGGCGCAGTAGGTGGACGCCCCGGGGAGTCCCATGAGCCCGGCAATGGAGGAGACCATCACCAGGTGACCACGATTGGCGATGAGCTGCGCCGCGGCGGCCCGGGCCGTATACACCGTGCCCATGAGGTTGGTGTGGATGGTCTGGGAGCAGACCTGGGGCGACAGCTCGTCAAAGCGCCCCCGCATGGAGACCCCGGCGTTGGCCACCAGAATATCCAGGCGACCGAACCGCGCCACGGTCTCAGACACCATGCGTTCGGCGTCCTCCCACCGCCCCACATCTCCGGTCACGGCGAGCACCTCGCCGCCCAGGGCCGTGAGCTGGGCGTGGGCCTTTTTCAGCCGCTCTTCGCCCCGGGCGCTGATGGCCACCCGCACGCCGCGCTCCACCAGCCCCCGGGCCGTAGCAAAGCCTACGCCCCTGCTCGCGCCGGTGACCAGGGCCACCTTGCCCACGAGATCACCGAGGGAGCCCGCCGGCAAATGGTTGTGGTCCACGAGCCCCTCTAGAGTCTCACGGATGCCAATCTCCACGGGGGTCTGCGCGTAGCCCAGCTCGTCGATGGCCTTGGCTGAGCTGTAGTAGGCGTCGCACACCGAGAGTCGGGCGAGGGTTCGGTTGAAGCCCTTGCGGTTGCCCGTGAGTCGCCCCACCACCGAGCCCACCACGCCCGCGCCCTGAAGGGCCGCGGCCGGCACGGTTCGGCGGGGCGGAGTGATGCCCGCCAGTCGGGCTACCTTTCCGAAGAAGTCCAGGTAGGTCAGGTTGGCGCCGCCCAGGAGGTACACCTCGCCTTTCTTTCCGCGATCCAGGGCGGTGACCATGGCGGCGGCCACGTCCGGAGCGTAGGCGAAGCAGCGCCCGCCCGCCGGCACCATGGGGAGCCCCCAGCGCACGAATTGGCGTACGAGCTCTCCGGAGCTGGGGCGCCAGTCGTGCTCGCCCAGCAAGAACGTGGGCGCGACGATGACCGCGTTCAGGCCGCGCTCGGCCACGTACCGCTGCACCAGCCCCATGGCCTCGTGCTTGGAGTCCATGTAGGGCACGTCCTGGTGCAGCTTCGGGAAGTCGCCGGTCTCGTCCCCGGGGCTCTGAAGGGACCCGGGGGCGAAGGAGCTCGCCGAGCCCACGAAGACAAAGCGCTTCACCGGCTCCACCAGGCAGGCGTCCAGCAGCCGCCGGGTGGCCTCCAGGTTCACCTCCCGGATCCGCTCCGGTGTCTCCCACAGGGCGGTGATGGCCGCGCAGTGGAATACATAATCACAGCCGTGCACCGCGTCGATGAGCGACGTGGTCTTGTCGGTAAGGTCCGCAACCCACTGCTCTATGTCCAGCCCCTCCAGGGTGGGCGACGTCGTCCCCGGCAGCATCAGCACCCGCACCGCGATGCCGCGGCTCAACAGTTGCCGCACCAGATGGCTTCCCAGCAACCCATCGCCTCCCGTGACCAGTGCTCGTTTCATGACTTTCTCTTTTCGTTGTCGTCGTCGACTAGTTCAACCGGTCCAACCGGTGCTCCGTGCGTTCGATGATCTCGTTCTGGATCTCGAGCCCGAGGTCCACGAAGTACGTGGAGTAACCACCCACCTTGACGATGAGCTCCCGATGATCCTGGGGCCGCTTCTGCGCAGCGAGCAGGGTCTGGGTGGACACCGCGCTCGGCTGGAGCTGCATGCCGCCCAGCCGGAAGTAGGTCCGCACCAGGGAGATCCACTTGGCCCGGGTCTCGGTGGACGTCCCGATGGCGCTGGGGTGGAACTTCATGTTCACCGCGCAGCCCAGGACGTCGGCGAAGGGCACCGAGGCCACCGACCGCAGGGACGCTGTCGGGCCTGCCTTTTCTACGTTGTAGGGGTTGCAGCTCGCGGCGAAGGGTGTGGCCGCCCGTCGCCCGTCCGGCGTGGCGATGGAGAGGCGCCCGTCGATGGTGTGGGTGATCATGCTGATCACGTAGACTACGAAGGGGCCGCCGCGCTCGTTGACGTACCGTTGGGTCAGGGCGAAGAGCCCCTCGGCCACCCGGCGAGCCAGTTCGTCGGTCTCGGCGTGGCCGTTGCCCCACTTGCCCTCCAGGGCGGTGATGGCCCGGTGGATCTGCTCGTAGCCCACGAAGTTGTGGTCCAGGGCCGTAAGGAGCTGCCGCACGGTGAATTTGTGCTGCTCGTAGACCAGCTTCTTGAGCACGTATAGGGAGTCCACCAGGTTGGCCAGCGAGTTGATCATGGAGATGCCGGATAGATCGTAGCGCGCGCCTCCCCGGGTCACGTCCCGCCGGGACTCCAGACACCCCTGCATGAAGGCCGAGATGGTGGGCGCGGGCAGGAGCTCGGCATGGATCCGGTCCCGTAGGTTCGAGCCGCGTACGATCTTGTCCAGGAAGTGGGTCGCCTGTCGCAGCAGCGCTTCCAGGAGCTGGTCGAAGTTGTCGAAGAGGTCCGGATCTCCGGTGGTCAGCCCTTCGCCGCGGATGATTCCGGCCAGCAGGGCGGAGTCGCCGTTGCGCAGGGTGATGTCCAACAGCCGGGTCAGCAGCAGCCCGTTGGCGCCCATGGATCCGGTGCGGCCGGGGCAGGTGGCCTCCACGCAGCCCATGATGGCGAAGTCCCGGGCGTCGGTCTTTTCGAAGCCTCGGCGTTCCATGGCCTCCACGGTCAGCTCGTCGTTGAAGAGGGAGAAGCTGGACGTCCCGTCGGCCAGGCTCCCGGCCAGCTCCTGCAGCACCGAATCGGGGGTCTTTTCCCCCACGCGCACCGACAGGTTGGTCACGGCCTTGCAGCGGTGGGCCGCTTGGATGAACAGCGTGGTCAGCTCGTTGGTGCCGTCGGAACCGTCCGGCCGCACACCGCCTACGGTTACCGGCGACGATCCCAGGAAGCGGTGGTAGTAGTCGGTCAGCAGGTTCGACTCCAGCCGCACATTCTGGGACATGATCTTCAGCAGGAGCTCTTCGAGCAGCGTGCGCGCCTGGTCCTCGGTGATGCGCCCCGCCGCCCGATCCCTGCGGTAGTAGTCGATGAGGGACTGGTCCAGCCGCCCGAAGCAGTGCAGGTTCATGGGGTGGGCCAGCTCCACAGCGGTCTTGAGGGTCCACAGGGACTGCACCGCCTCGGCGAAGGTGTCGGCGGGCTCCAGGGGGACCTTTCGGCACACAGTCAGCATCTTCGCGAGCTCGGAGCGCCGCCTGGGGTCGGTCTCGGCGGTCAGCGACTCCTGGACGCTGTCGGCGAGGCGCCGGGCGAAGATCATCACGCCCTCGATTGCCAGGTCCACCGAGCGCAAAAAGTCCCGCTCGTCGGGGTTTTTGAAGTCGCCCTCCGCGAGAGCTCGCCGCGCGTCGTCGCCTACAGAGACGAGCCCCTTGGCCAAGACCCGATCGAAGTCGATGATGACGTGGCCTTGGATGGTGGCGGTGGAGGCGCAGGTGGACAGCAGCAGCGCCTGTCGGGAGGTGGAGCCCGTCAGGGCCATGGCGAAGTCATGCATGTCCGCCGACAGGAGCCCGGACGACGCGAGGTCCTTCTCCAACCGGTCGGCCACGGTACGCCCCTTCCAGAAGGGGAGCAGGTCCCCTAGGAGCTCGGCGCGATCTCCGTCGTCCATCTGCCAGGGGTTGATGGCCCGCTCGCTCATGGTTTTGAACCCCAGGTTGAGCGGCGGCTTTCCCGTCTGCCGGGTGATGCGCTGGCCCCGCAAAAAATCGCCGACTCCTCCGGTGCGCAGGATGTACAGTACTCCCCGAGCAGCGTCGCGCACCCGGCTCCGGACCATGGTCGGTCTCGTGAGCTCGGACTCGAGCACGCGGTTGAACACGCCCTTCTCTATGTCCACCGGGGCGCCGAGGAAGTGCTCCGTCCAGGCGCCGGCGATGCGGTCGTCCGGATCCACCCGGTGGGTCATGTGCTCGTAGACGTGTCGCATGGACTCGGCCACGCGGATGCATCGGGGCAGCCCGGCGGTCTGGCGCCAGCGCTCGGTGTAGTAGCGGGCGCGCTCCACGGAGATGAAGGCTGGACCCGTCTGGTAGCGCCGCTGGATCCGTTGGATGCGGCCGCGCTCGCGCTGTGGATCCATCTGGGTCTGGGCGATCACTGGCGCACCTCCGAGTCGGTGGCCATGGCGTCCAGGGTGAGATCCAGCATCCGGCGCAGGTGCGCCTTGCGCTGACCGAGAAGCTCCGGCGACAGGGGATCTGCGCCGTAGAGATCCGCGAGCAGGTCGCTGAAGGTGAAGTAGCTGATCACCATGCCGTAGAAGCTCGTGAGGAGGTGCTCGGCGGCGAGGTCACCCTGCTGGGCGCCGGGATAGAGCTCTTTGACGATCTGGGTGCCCAGGGTGAACAGCGGTGCCATGTGCGCCCGGATCCGCGCCATGTGCTGGCCCCCGGAGGCCTCCCGCTGCACGATACGGGCGAAGTTGAGGTTGGCGGCCAGGAAGTCCACGTAGGCTTCCACCAGGTGGTGCATGCGCTGGCGCAGGGTGGCCTCCGAGGCGAGGGCCTGGGTCACGGTCTCGGCGAGCTGGCGGTAGTACTGATCCAGCAGGCTGGCCAACAGACCCTCCTTGGACTTGAAGTGGTAGTGGATCAGCGCCTTGTTTACCCCCGACCGTTCGGCGATCTCCCGGGTGGTGGTGGCGTCGAAGCCCACCTCGCCGAAAAGCGCGTCAGCAGCCTCCAGGATTTTTTCTCTCGGTTTCACCGGACTCGCCTCATTTCATGTTGACCGACCGATTTAACCGGGCGCCCAGTTAGTAATTATCGAATGGGCGATCGGTTGTCAATGAGTTTTTTCTAAACAATTGTGATTAAACGAGGTTTGTCAGGCGGGAAGGCGAGTGAAGTCGAGTTATTACAGGCGCATACCGCCGTTGATGGTCCAGCATTCACCCGTGGCGAAGTCGTTCTCCACGATGAACTGGCACATCTGAGCGACCTCGGAGGGCTCGCCCAGGCGGGACAGGGGCACGAGCTTGAGGAGCCGATCGAGGGCTTCCTTCTTCATGTCATTTTTGACCATGGGCGTGCCGATGAAGCCCGGGGCCACGGACATGGCGCGCACGCCGTACCTCGACAGCTCCCTAGACCAGGTGGTGGTCATGGCGCGGACGCCGGCCTTGGTGGCGGCGTAGTTGGTCTGCCCGAAGTTCCCGTCCGCGGCGATGGAAGACATGAGGATCAGCACGCCCCCGTTGCCACAGTTCACCATCTGCGTGGCGGCCTCGCGGCCGGTCAAAAATACACCGGTCAGGTTCACGTCGATGACCAGCTGCCACTGCTCCAGGCTCATCTTGCGCACGACCTTCTTGGTCTCTTTGTCCACCTTGAGCAGCAGGCCGTCCCGAAGCACGCCGGCGTTGAGCACGGCCACGTCGAGCCGTCCATAGGCGTCCACGGCACCCTGCATGAGCTTCTCGGCGTCCGCCTCGTCGGCGACGTTGCACACGATGCCCGTGGCATCCGTGCCGCCCTTTTTGAGCTGGGCCACGGCCTCATCGAGCACATCCTGCTTGATGTCCCCCAGCACCAGCTTGGCGCCGAGTCCCGCGAAGTGCTCCGCAATGGAAAAACCGATGCCCTGGGCACCGCCCGTTACGACCACGACCTTGTCTTTGACGTCCATGGATGTCTCCTCTGGCTTTCGGGAAGGTTTGGGGTTTTATGTCCGGCTGATATATACCGCAGTCCGCCCCGTCGTACCACCAGGGAAGGCGGGAGCGAGTGAACGAGGGTTTTCGCCGACGGCCTGCTTAGATGAGCTATGCTTCGTAGCGCGGACCCACTGTTCAGATTGCAGGAGATTGAGTGCGTGCTGAGATCCTCTAAGGGCTCCATAAGAGTCGATTGGTTACTCCGGTGGATCCTGATCTGGATCCTGGGGGTGGGGGTGACCGCGTCGGGGACCAAGACCTGGGCGGCTCCGGCTCCGGACCTGGAGGTGGTGGTGGGGTCCACAGGAGTGCTGAGCCAGTGGCAGGTGCTGGGACCCTTTCGGCTACCCGCGCGCGGCCCGGGCCGGGGCCGAGGCCAAGTGACGAAGGTCCCCCGCCTTTCTTTATTGCCCAAGGGGCTTGTGGGCGGCGTGGCGGAGTTGGACCCCGGGCGGGCCGTAACGGTGCGGGAGCGGCGGCGGTCGCGGAGTCAGACCTGGCGGTTGGTCACCGGGAATGAGCCGATCATGGATCTGCGCCGGGGGCTGCGGCTCAAGGGCTACCAGCGGTACCGGGTCGCTTTCCTGGGGCTGGTCATCCACGCGGCGAAGCCCTCGAGGGCGTATCTCTCGGTGGGGCACGACGACGGCCTCGCCGTGTGGCTCAACGGCCGGCGGGTTTTCGCCTCCCTGGCGTCTCAGAGCTACCGCCGTGATCAGCGCCTCTTGGCGCTGGACCTGGTCAAGGGGCGTAATCGGCTGGTACTGCACCTGGCGCACAGCCGGGGTCGGTGGCGGGTCCAGACGCGACTCACGGGGGCCACCCATCGTCCCCTGGGCCACGGCGCCGCGGCGCGCCGGATGCGACTGCTGTTGCCGGGACCGGGGCCGTCGGCGAAGAGATTCAACGTCCAGGCCGCCAAAGCTCTGAACGTGGGGCTCGGGCGAACCTTCACTCCGTCCCGCCTGACCTTTGACCTCACCGTCACCGCGCCCGGAGGCGTGGTGTTGCCCCCGGGCGGGCACCTGACTTTGTCCTACGGGATCGCGTGGCAGCGGGGGAGGCGGCACAAGGGGCTTTTCCCGGTGCGAGTGGATCTCCGCCGGGTAGCGGAGCGGGGTCGGAAGGTGGCGCTTTCGCCTCGATCGCTTGCCCTGGGGCGGCGGGCGGCGCGTTGGTTGGTGGTGTATTCCCCTGGCGCACGGGCGGTTTGGCATAGACTCTGGAGAGCGGATCGCGCCTGTGTTCGGCTGACCAGCGCGGCCAAGGACTTGACCACGGCCCGCAAGCGCACGCCTCCGCCGCCCGCCGCGAGCCTGGCCTCGGTGGCCTATCACTTGAAGGATCTGCGACGGCTGATCCTGGGCGGAGACACTGACGCGACCTACCTCGCTCGCCGCCTGCGCACGGTGGCCCGCTGGGCCGCCGCCCTGGCCAAGGGAACCGACCCCTTTCCCCGGCTCCATGGCCGCATTGTTAAGGCCTACCGGTCTCGGCTGAACGGATCGCTTCAGCCGTACTCCCTGTACGTTCCGCCGGGGCATCGTCGGCGTCGGTCCTGGCCGCTGTACGTGATGTTGCACGGTATGAACTGCAACCATCGAAAAGGGCTACACCAGATGCTCGGCACCTGGATGCCCAAGGAGTCCGCGCTGCCCTGGTGGCGGTTCGTTCGGCGGCCGCCGCCGGCGAAGGTCTATCCCCGCGCCCTGGTCCTGTCCCCCCAGGCTTTTGGCAACTCTTTTTATCGCCACGCCGGTGAGGTGGCGGTGCATCGGGCCATCGCCGAGGTGGTGCGTCATTACCGGGTGGATCCCCAGCGGGTGATCCTCGTGGGCCACTCCATGGGGGGCACGGGTGTGCTCGACCTGGGGCTGCGCGCGCCGCACAGGTTCGCCGGGATGGTCTCCCTCGCCGGCTACCCGTCCCGGTGGATCCACGGCGACATCCGGCGGGGCCCCCTGCGGTCCTGGGAGAAGCACCAGGCCAAGCGCTACTCGCCCCAGTATTGGGTGGAGAACGGACGTCATCTCCCTCTGATCGCGGTGCACGGCTCCAAGGATGGTCCGTACAAGTCCAAGGGGGTGGTTCGGGCCTACAAGCGACTGCGCTATAAGGCTGACCTCAAGCTCTTTGAGTTCGGCCACTCGGTGTGGCGGAAGTATCTGGACCGTGGCCAGGTCTTTACCGACACGGCGGCCTGGCGTACGCCGAAGCGACCCGGGCGGGTGAGCTTTGCCACCACCGGCCTGCGTTGGAACCGGGCCCACTGGGTGCGCATGGACGCCCGGCCCCGGAGCGACGCCTGGAGCCGGGTGGACGCCCGCATGGGCGCGGGGAGTCTGCGCGTCAAGACCCAGAATCTGGATCAGCTGACCCTGCTGTTGGATCGGGCGCCCGTGAGACGCCGCAAGACGCTTGGATTGCGCATCGACCAGACGAAAATGACAGTGCCCGGGCGGGGGATGGTCACGGTGCACCGCAAGGGTGGCGTTTGGCATCTGGGCGCGCGACCGGCGGGGACCGGTCTGCGCAAGCGGCCCGGGTTGGAGGGGCCCATGGAGGACCTCTATCATGGGCCTGTGCTGGTGGTCTTCGGCACGGGTAGCCCTCGTCAGCGCGCTGCCCTCGAGCGCGTGGCGCGGCGCCTCACGACCCCCGGCGGCGCCTCCATCCGCTATCCGATGAAGGCCGACACCCGGGTCACCGCCGCGGACCGACGGCGCTACCATCTGGTACTGGTGGGGGGGGCGAACGTGAACCGGGAGACCGCTCGTTACGCCAAGCGGCTGCCCATCCGGATCACCGCCCGGGGGGTGACTCTCGGCCGGTGCCGGTTCACCGGACCCGACCTGGGGGTGAAGTTTGTCTATCCCAATCCCGATGTTTCGGGCCGTTACCTCCTGGTGATCGCCGGGACCACCGCTCGGGGCGTGCTTCGGCAGCATCTAGTGCCCCGGTACCTACCGGACTTCGTGGTTTATGACGCTTCCATGGAGCGCACGGGCTCGGCGCGAATCCTTGGCCCGAACCGTCGCTATCTGGCGGCGGGGACCTTCGATCGTCGCTGGCGCCTTCCGGCGAACCCCTGCCCTCCGTCTCCCGGACGCCGTCGGTCTGCCGCGCCCCCAAGGCGACCATGAGGACTTCCAGGTTCGTATCCACGCCGCATTGTGGCTCCGGATCAACAGTTTTTTTGGCGGCGTAGATGGGGAAAAAGCTTGCCACGTAGCCCTGTCTATGGTTATGGCGGTATCTTATTGTCTATGATTAGCGATAAATTTGTAGTACCTGAGAAATCACAATTTCAAGGAGTATGGGCTCATGATACGCATGGGATGGCGACGCTTGTGGATGGTGGGGATTCCGGTGCTGGCGCTGACGTTGGCTGGTGGCGGTTGTAGTGACGATGACGACGGCTGTACGAGCGAGTGCGACACGCTGAGCACTTCCCAGTGTAGCGGCACGACCATCCAGGTCTGCTCCGAAGGCGCGGGCGGTTGCCTGGTCTGGGTCGACAGCGTGGACTGCGCCAGCTCCGATCAGGTGTGCGACGACACTTCGGGGAATGTCATCTGCACGAGCGACTGCGTCAATCAGTGCTCGGCCGACGGAGACTCCCAGTGCAACGGCACGGCCATCGAGAAATGCGTCGTGCTGCCCAACGGCTGCCTCGACTGGTCCCAGACCTCGGACTGTGACGATCTCTCCCTGGTTTGCGAGGACTACACCGGTACCGCCGAGTGTCTGGACGAGTGCGTTGATGAGTGCATCGTGCCCGACGACACCCAGTGCAACGGCGATATCATCGAGACCTGCGGCCCCGGCCCTGACGATTGCCTCGACTGGCTGGCCGGTACCGATTGCGGTGCCGACTATGGGACTTGCGACGACTCCTCAGGTGACGCCACGTGTCTTCCCTCGACGGGGAACTGGGCGAGCTGCGCGGACGCCGGCGTGCTTACGCTTGGCGTGGCGGAGTCGCCCTCCCAGCTACCCACGGGGGATACGACCAACGAGGGTTCGGGTTCCTGTTGGGATGAGGAAGGTGCGGACGTCATCGCCGTCTACACGGCCACATCCACCGATATTCTCGAATTTACCTGGACCAATGCCTACGTCGTATCCGGATCCTACCTCAACTTTGAGCTCTGGCGAAACAGCTGCGATCCCCTGGTGGGTGTGGAGGAGTTCTGTGACAACACAACGTCGAGCTCGGCCGACTTCAGGGTGGTGGATGCGGCCGTGGGTGACGTCTTCTACATGAAGGTCATCGCCGAGAGTTCGGGCGACGACATCAGCTCGGTCACCTTTGAGGTGTCCGTCCCGCCGCCCCCGCCTAGTGGGGCTGTTTGCTCGGACGCCTTGGATCTGGACACCTTGGGTGTGCCTTATCAGGAAATAGGGACCTTCTTGTCCTCCGACGTGACGGGGGGCTCCTGCGACAGTACGGCGGACAACGTTGCGTGGTACACCTACACCCCGCCGGTGACGGGCTGGTACACCATCGACGCCACGAACACCGCCACCTCTTCGTACGCCCGGATTGCGGTGTTTGAGACCACGTCCTGCTCGTCGTACGGGGCGGAGGTGGTCTGTCAAACCTCGAGCGATGAATTCATTAATGTGACCAACCTCCAGCTCGACGCCGGGATCACCTATACGGTCATGTTCTACACTGACGGCAGCTCCTGGGACATGGTGGATCCCACCATCAACATCCGAACCCAGGCGCCCCCCCCGGTAGGTTCCAATTGCGATACGGCTATCGATCTTGACGCCGTCTCCCTGCCGCATCAGGCCACGGGAACGTTCGATTCTGTGGGCCAGGCAGGTGGGTCCTGTGACACCGGCGCTGACAACCTCGTGTACTACACCTACACGCCGGCCTCTGACGGTTGGTATCAGATCGACTTTACCAACAACGGGTCCGCCACCGACAACCGGATCGCGGTGTTTGTGGGCACCGATTGCGCGCCCCTGGGCGCCCAGGTGGCTTGTGAGACCTTCTCGGCCAGCAACTACCTCTTGGACTCCCTGTATTTGCAGGGAGGGGTGACCTACACCATCGTCGGCTACACCAGCTCCACCACGGCGACCATGGTCGACCCGCTCATCAACATCGGGGCGGGTACGGTTCCATCGGCGGGCGCTGTGTGCGATACCGCCATCGATCTGAACGCGGTCTCTCTTCCGTACCAGGAGACGGGCAACTTTGTATCCTCCGGCGTCGTGGGAGGCACCTGCGACTCCTCGGCGGACAACGTCGCGTGGTACAATTATACTCCGTCGGCGACGGGTTGGTACTCCATCCAGGCCACCAACGCCGGCACCGTGCCCTCGACGTACTCCCGGCTTGTAGTGTTCGAGACTGCGTCCTGTGCACCGTATGGCGCGCAGGTGGTGTGTGAAACTTCGAGCTCGAATACCATCGACGTGATCGACCTGTACCTCGACGCCGGGACCACCTACACCATCATGTTCCACACCGACGGCAGCTCCTACGACATGGTGGACCCCACCATCAACGTCCAAACTCAGGCGCCGCCCCCCGCGGGCTCCATGTGCCCCTTGGCCATCGATCTCGACGGCGTCTCCCTGCCGTACCAGGCCATGGGAACGTTCGACTACACCGGCCAACCCGGTGGAACCTGCGATACCATCGCGGACAACGTGGTCTGGTTCACCTACACGGTGACCGCGAGCAATTGGTATCGGATTGACGGCACGAACTATGGCGCCTCCACGGGCAACCGGATCGCTGTCTTCGAGGGAACCGACTGCACGCCGATGGGAGCAGACGTCGCTTGTGGGACCTCCCCCGCCGCGGCTTTCACTTTGGACCACATCTGGCTGGAGTCGGGGACGACCTACTTGATTTCCCTGTACACGAGCTCCTCGAGCAACACCATGGTGAACCCGGAGATCGATATCTCAGTGAGTACGCCTCCACCGCCCGGCACCAGTTGCAATACCGCTTTCGATCTGAACTCGGTGTCCCTCCCGTATCAGGCGACGGGGGCTTTTGACACCAACGGTGTGGTGGGCGGGTCTTGCGATATCACGGCTGATCATGTGGTGTTTTACCACTTCACGCCGTCGACGACGGGCTCTTACACCATCGATGCCGAGAACGCTGACACTGCGACCTATGCGTATTCCCGCATCGCTGTATTCGAGACGACGGCCTGTGCACCCTACGGAACGCAGGTGGAGTGCGAGACGGACGCCTCCAAAACGATCAGCGTCACCGGCGTCCAGCTCACTGCGGGGACCACCTACCTGATCCTGTTCTACACCGACGGCACCTCCTACGACATGATTGATCCCACCATCGACGTCTCCCTGTAGCCCCTCAGCTTCTCCCTGTAGCACCTCCACATCTGTCTGTAGTCCGAGCCAGCCGCTTTAGTAGGAATAAAGCGGGTCCAGCTCTACTACCACCCGGGCTTGGGGGTAGTGGGCGCCGATGGCCTTGGCGATGTTGCGTTGGAGTTGTGCGGTGTGGGTGTAGCCGGGCTCGCACTTGACGTCCAGCACGGCGGTGAACTGTTCGGCGCCGCCCACCAGCCGTAGGTCGTGGAAAGAGCAGAGCCCCTGGGCGGCGGCCACCACCTCGGACACAGCCGAATGGACCGTGGCGTAGGCCGGGTGGTCGCGGTCCACCGGATCCACGTGTACGCACACCGAGCCGTGGCCGGATTCAGCCACGCGGTCCTCCACCTCTTCGGCCAGTTGGTGCAGATCCACGGCCGAAGGGGCCGCCGAGGTCTCCACGTGCAGGGAGATGAAGCGGCGGGCACCGTACTGATGGATCACCACGTCGTGCACGCCGCGTACCCCCTCGACGAGCCGAGCCTGGCGCTTGACCTCGGCGATCTCCTCGGCGGCCGGCGCTCGGCCCAACAGGGAGTCCACCGCCTCCCGGGCGATGTCGTAGGCCACCTTGAAAAGTAGTAGGCTCACGCCGATTCCGGCCACGCCGTCCAGCCACGGCAAGCCGAAGCGGGCGCCGATGATGCCCCCGGCCACCAGCAGCGTGGACAGGGCGTCGGAGCGGTGGTGCCAGGCGTCGGCGGCCAGGGCGCTGTTGCCGCTGCGTTTCGCCAGTCGCGCGGCATAGCGGGCCATCCACTCCTTGGCCGCCGCCGTGACCATCACCGCGCCGATGATGGCCCATGGCGCCGATAGGGGCTTGGGCGCCAGGATCCTTGCGAAGGACTCCTTGCCGAACTCAAACCCCGCGATGCCCAGCAACAGGGCGATCACCACCGCGGCTACATACTCGATGCGGCCGTGGCCGTAGGGGTGCTCGGCGTCGGGAGGCTTTCGGGCGATGTACGCGCTGACGATCACCACCACGGAGGTCAGGCTGTCCGAAGCCGTGTGTATTGCGTCGGCGATCAGGGCGATGGAGCCGGTGACCAGCCCCAGGGCGAGCTTGACTCCGAAGAGCGCGAGGTTCGCGACCACGGACACGTACCCTTCCACCAAGGCGTAGGCCACGCTGCGCTCGGCGCGGTCCAGGTGCTCGTCCTCCTTGCCGGCCACCCGCTGCACGAGTTTTCGGGTAAATCCACCGATCCGCGCCGCCCGTCGGGAATCGTCGGTTGTCCGTTTGTTCACCATGGTCAACGGTGTTGGAGGCTACCCGGCGAGGTCACGGAATCGCTGGATCTCCTCGGGGGCCCCCATGGCCATGACCGAGGCGCCCGACACCAGGCGGCTGGTGGGCTTGGGGTTGTAAGTGAATTCGCCGTTTTGGGGCTGGCGGATGGCCAGGATGAGCACGTTGCCCACTTGTCGACGGAGGTCCGCCTCGGCCAGGGTCTGCCCGGCAAGGGGGGAGGAAGCGGTCACCTTGACCTCCCGCACCATGAGGTCGAGCTTGTCGGGCAGGGTGAGCTGCTCGAGGAAGTACACCGCGGCGGGTTCGGTCATCTGGGAAAAGAGGCGCTTGCCCCCCAGCTCCGTGGGCGCCACTACCTCGTCGGTGCCCACCAGCTTGAACTTCCTGGCCGCCGCGCTGTCACTGACCTTGGCCACCACCCGCAGGTCGGGGTTGATCTCCTTGGCGGTGAGCACCGCGTAGAGGTTGGCCTGGTCGCTGTCTAAGGCGCAGAAGAGGCCCTTGGCGCGCTCGATGCCCGCATCCCGCAGGATCTCCTCAGACGTACAGTCTCCCACGATGTATGGCAGCTGGGCCTCCTCGTGCTCGGCGATGGTCTTGAGGTGGTTTTTGCTTCGGTCCACCATCACCACCTGCAGGTTCGCCCGGTACAGCATGCGCACTGTGTGGCAGCCCGTCCGGCCTACGCCGCAGACGACGTAGTGGTCTTTCATGTTCCTGGTGATCTTCTCCATGCGCTTGCTCCCCAACAGGGTCCGGAGGTCTCCCTCGACGATGAACGCCATAAACGTGGACGCGAAGTACAGCAGGGCCGCCACGCCCCCCATCATGAGCACGATGGTAAACACCCTGCCACCCGGCGCGCTGCTCACCGGAACCGTCTCGTTGTATCCCACGGTGGTCAACGTGATGGCGGTCATGTACGCGCAGTCCTCCACGCTCCACTCCCCGTGGCCGACGGCGAAGAAGCCCACGGTGCCGAATATAAAGGAGATCCCCAACAGCACGGTGGCGATGTAGACCCGTCGTCTGCGTTCCTCCATGGTGCGTCGATCCTACCGCGAGCCTTGGGTGAGGTGCTTTTCGAAAAACAGGATCATCAGCGAGTAGAACAGATCCCGATTACTTCGCTTGCGGAAGCCGTGTCCTTCGTTCTTGGCCACCATGTACCACACGTCCCGGCCCTGCTTGCGTACGGCCTCGACGATCTGCTCGGCCTCGGACAGGGGCACGCGAGGGTCGTTGGCCCCCTGGGCTACGAAGAGCGCCGAGCGGATCTTCGAGACGTTGTTGTTGGGCGAAATCTTCTCCAGAAAAGCCCGCATCTTCGAGTCGCGTTCATCGCCGTACTCGGCCCGGCGGAGGTTCCGGCGATAGGCCTTGGTGTTTTTGAGGAAGGTCACGAAGTTCGAGATGCCCACGATCTCCACGCCCGCGACGATGCGCGCGCCATAGTGCATCAGGGCCGCCAGCACCATGTAGCCGCCATAGGATCCGCCGACCACGCCTACGCGGCTTGCGTCCAGCGCTTTTTGACTCTTCACCCAGTCGAGCAGGGCGCCGATGTCTTTGACCGAGTCTTCCCGTTTATAGCCGTTGTCCAACAGCAGGTACTTCTTGCCGTATCCGTCTGAGCCGCGCACGTTGGGTTGGAGCACGGCGATGGATCTTTCGCGCACCAGGTACTGCACGAAGGCGCGGAAGTAGGGGCGCGCCTGGGACTCGGGGCCGCCGTGGATGTAGAGCACCACCGGGTGCGGGCCGGCGCCGGCCGGGCGATAGTAGAAGCAGGGGATGGACCGGCCGTCGAAGGTCTTGTACCGCATGAGGGTGGGCTTGATGAACTTGGCGCGGTTCAGCCCGCCGGCCTCGCTGGCGGTCCAGAAGGTGAGCCGGGCGGTACGCACATCGTAGGTGCAGGCGTCGCCGGCGCGCGTGGGGCCCCGTAGGGTGAAGCCCAGTAGTCCCGCCGGATGGGCTGCCCCCTGCCCAACTCCCCGAGCGAACTGAAGCTGCGACAGAATCCCCCGAGGCACGTTCTTGGCGGTCCGATGGCGCCGCGTGTGCGTGTCCAGCAGCCGCAGCATGGAGTACCCCTCCTCGTTGGTGGTGAAGGCGAGGGTCCGTCCGTCGGCAGACAGCGTCAGCCGCTCCACGTTCCACGGGATGTCTCGGGTCAAGGGGATCCACTTGTTGGACGCGGGGTCCACCTCGTACAGCTCGATCTTGTCGCCGAAGCGGTCGGTGGTAACGTAGAGTCGCCCCCCCGAGTGGGCGAATATGGCCCGTCGGTAGGAGGCTCTGGGCGTTTGCGGTGTGACGGACGTAAGACGGCTCGTGGCCACGTCCACCACATGGAGGAGGGACTCGTTGATGGAGCGGTACTCCGAAACGAGCAGCCGTTTCCCGTCGGGGGACCAGTCCTTGGCCGTCCAGGAGCCCTTGGCCTTCACCAGCAGCTTCGCGGACGCGGCGGTCTTGCCGTCGCCCACCCAGATGTCCATGTCCCGGCCGTTGCGGCTGTTGCTGTTGTAGGCGATGCGCGTGCCGTCGGAGCTCCAGCGGTAGGAGCGGTGTCGGCTCTTTCCGTCGGTGAGCAGGGTCGCGTGGCCGGTGTCCAGATTCAGGCGGGAGATCTGGTACCGCTCATTGCCGCCCACGTCTGACAGGAAGGTGATGTGTCGGGTTTGACCGGGCACGAAGGACGCGGATCCAACGGGCTCGTGTTCGAAGGTGAGCTGGGTGCGGGCGCCCATTGGCTGGCGTACCAGGTGCACCTGGCTGGTCTGGCCGAACCGCGCCGTGATGAGCATGGCCTTACCGTCGTCAGACAGGCTGTTACAGTTGGCGCTCCGAATGGCCAGGTACTGCTTGAGTCGGGCGGTGAGGGACTTCGGGATGGCGGGCGCTCCCTGGAGGAGCACTTCGGCGCTCCCCCGATCGGCCGCACCACGCGGGCACGCCGGGCCGGCCTTGTCGACGCGCGGACAGGCACACCCCGCCAACAGCACGATGCCCAGCGACAGGTTCCACACGGGCGTCCAGAGACCTGGTACCACACGCTCTTTACGACTTGCACACATAGCGTCGAATTGTAGTGAACCGGGCCGTCCCTGGCAACGGCGACTATTTGGGACCTATTTGGGGCCTATTTGGGGCCTATTTGGGG
>JAOZUO010000072.1:24174-37800 GCA_029938605.1 Deltaproteobacteria bacterium
TGGCAACGGCGACTATTTGGGACCTATTTGGGGCCTATTTGGGGCCTATTTGGGGGGGAGGGCCATGACCACCCTATGACCACAGAGAATAGAAGAGGACGAGTCCCAAGGCGAGGGAGACGGCGGCGATGAGCAGGTACAGGGGCAGGTGGGAGACCGGCGGTTGCGGGTCGTCGAGCAGCGAGGCGTCCAACGGCAAGGCGTCAGTGGGGGCCAGGGGGCCTGTCATGTACTTGCGCTCGGCCTCGGTGAGCATCACCGTTTCCTGATCATTGAGGCCCACAGCGGGGTCCTCGGCTGAGCCCTCGGCTGAGCCCTCGGCTGAGCCTTCGGCGGACCTCTCGTGGAGGGCTTCGTTCAGGGCTTCGTTCAGGGAGGCAGTGGGGGCGGCATCCTGGGACGCCGGGTTCGCGACGGTACCCATGGTCCCGGTGGTGCCGATGAGCGCGGTCTGTTCGGCGTGGAGGTTCACTGCGGGGGCTTCGCCGGGTACCGCGGGGGCCTCGCCGGGTACCGCGGGGATGTATCCGAGTACCGCGGGGGTGTCACCGAGTATCTCGGTCTTCTCTGCGTTGAGACTCACCGGCGGGGCCGAGACGCCCTCATCGGCCAGCATCCAGCGTGGGTTGGTGACGACGATGGTCGCATCGATGAAGGGCGCATTGGCCACGTCACTTCCGTCGTCGTCCAACAGCACCCCGGAGATGATCTCCATGGGCGCGGAGTCAACGGTGGACTCACTCCAGGCCGCCAGGGTGAGCTTGCGCTGGTCCTGGGTAATCGCTGCTCCGAGGGCGGCGTCGGCGTCACCGATGAGCGGCGCGAAGGCCTGGGCCACCCTGGCGTTGGAGAGCCGGTACTCGTGGATGACGCCGTCCAGGTCGTCGGCCATGGCTCCGGCCGACGGGTAGCGATCGTCCAAGCTGCGCGCGAGCCCCCGCATCAGCACGTTCACCAGTCCCTCGGGTACGGTCGGGTTCTTCTTCCGCGGATCCGGGATGGGGCGGGTACGTACGCTCTGGATCACGGCCAGGGGGTCGTCCCCGAAAAAGAGGCGTCGCCCGGTGAGCAGCTCATGCAGCACGATGGACGCCGCGAACACATCCGAGCGCCCGTCCAGGGGGCGGTCCTCGGACTGCTCCGGCGACATGTAGCCCAGCTTGCCCTTGATCACCCCGGCCACGGTCTGGGTCCGCCGGATGGCGCTCGAGGCCTTGGCGCAGCCGAAGTCCAGCACCTTCACCGCGCCGTCTCGTCGCACCATGATGTTGGCCAGATCGATGTCCCGGTGGACGATGCCCAGGGGACTGCCGTCGGGCCCGGCGAGATTGTGCGCGTAGTCCAACCCGCGCAGGGCGTCGCGTACCACCACCGTGGAGACTTCCCAATCCAGCGGCTTGCCGTGGGTCTGGGTATGGCGCACGTGGGCCGTGCGCAGGTCCAGACCGTCCACCAACTCCATGGCCATGTAAAAGTGACCATCCTCTTGTCCGAAGTCGAACACCGTCACCAGGTTCGCGTGGTTGAGGCTGGCGCAGATGCGCGCTTCGTCCACGAACATCTGCACGAAGGTCTCGTTCTGGGCGTACTGGGATCGTACCCGCTTGATCACCACCGGCTTTTCGAAACCCGCCGGGCCGCTCACGCTGGCGCGATAGATCTCCGCCATACCCCCCATGCCAATCAAGCGATGGATGAGGTAGCGACCAAAGAGAATCTGCACGGGGGTCCCGCCAGGGGGAGCCGTGGGCGTTTGCGACGACAATTGCTGGTGCTGCCTTTCTGAGGAAAAAGAGCATACACGCCCAGCGGATCCTCGGCAACCCGAGGTACGTCTAATCCCCCGAGGTGCGTCCGGAATCAGAGCGGTCGCAAAGTCGGAAAAATGGTGTCATCCCGACCGAAGTGGAAGGTGTCATCCCGACCGAAGCGGAGGGATCTCTCGTGTGCCGGGCATGGCACACATCACCGCTCTGAAAGTCCACCGTATCGGACGGAAGGACGACGCCAACATGGCAAGGGCATCTCCAGTAATGGGATGTCCGGAGGAAGCATGAGGCAGAACTCGTGTACGTAGCGAACAGCGAACCAGCTATATGGGCGCGCCGAGGGGGCCGAGCCGACGAGACTAGGCGAGTCCCGATATCCGACAAACCAAAGCGTACTGGAGCTGGACGGCATACGAGGAGGTGGTGTGTCTTACCCCGGGAAGCCCTACTGCTATGGACCTGGAGGTTGCCGATGGGACCATAAAGCCGACCCGTGAAGGGAGATCCCCCAGCGGGAAAGGAGCAGAGGGTGGCAGATCCACGGTTAGTAGCTGATGACTCAGGGCCTATGAAACGCAGGTAACAGCGTGGAGGACAAAACCCTGACGACCGAGACGCAAGAGCCCGGGCCCCTGATGGACGCCCACCAGGAGCGGGAAGTCGTGGACGAGAAGCGAGGATGACAACGTGAGCGAGTCGAAATAGAGGATGGGAAAACCAAGGAGCCAGAAAACCAATAAGGATGACGAATCCACGCGGATACCGATTCAGCGAAGCTGTGAAGGTCACCAGCATCCGGCTCCAGACCGGGCTCCAGACCGAACCCGGACAACCATCACCGGCAATCGCCCATGAAAGAGCGTCACGGAGAACGCAGCATGAAAATCGAGAACGTAATGGAACGGGTCTATCAACGGAGGCGACTGAACCGCGCGTGGCAACAAGTCGAAAAGAACGCGGGTGCAGCCGGCGTAGACCAGATGACGGTGGAAAACTTCGCAACCAGGAAGAGCGAATTGCTCGACCTGATCCACGCGAAGCTGGAAACCGGCACCTATCGTTTCAAGCCCGCCAGACGGGTGCTGATCCCGAAACCCGGAACCACGAAGAAACGGAAGCTAGGAATTCCCGTGGTGATGGACCGAGTCGTCAGCCAGAGTCTGTACACGGTCCTGGAGGAGCTCTTTGATCCCGATTTTACGAAATCCAACTTTGGATTCCGTCGGGGGAAGAGTCAACACCAGGCCGTGGAACACCTCCGACAAGCCGTCGCAGAAGGCTACAAATGGTGCGCTTCGGTGGATCTGAAGAGCTTTTTCGACGAAATCCCGCATGGCCTGATCCTCAAGCTCATCCGTCGCAAGATCCGCGATGAGCAGCTCGTGACCCTGATCGCGAGGGCCCTGAAGGCCGGGGTGATGGTGGACGGAAAACTGGAGAAGACCACCAAAGGTTGTCCCCAGGGATCCCCGGTGTCACCGATTCTCTCCAACATCGTGCTCAATGAGTTGGATCATGAGCTGGAGAGACGCGGCCACCGGTACTGCCGCTGGGCCGATGATTTTGCGATCGTCGTGAAATCAGAGCGCGCAGCCAAGCGGGTAATGACGAGCATCACCAAGTATCTTGAGGTCGAGCTGGGACTCCCAGTGAACCGCGAGAAGAGCCTTGTGGCGCCACCGCAGAAGGTGAAATTCTGTAACTTCAACATTCTTCGGGAGAAGATTCGGATCAGTATCTCGGCCAAGGAACGCTTCAAAGACCAGGTAAGACGACTGACGCCTCGGAACAACGGATTGTCGATGTTTCAGGTGATCCAACGCCTCAACGAGTATCTCGAAGGCTGGGTCGGATACTTCCAGCTCCAGGAATTTCAAACGCTCTTCAGGAAGCTGGATGAATTTATTCGCAGTCGCTTACGATCCATGCAGCTCAAGAAATGGAAGAAGCCCAAGAAGTTTCAGCGGATGATGATCCGCCTTGGTCTCCCCGTGGAAAAAGCCCGCAGGACCTGGATTAAGATGGGCGCATATAGATCAGCCCACAGACTGATTGTAAGATACGTCCTGAACTTGAAGTGGTTCCGACGCCAAGGGCTACTGGCTCTCGACAAGTACACGCAGCGTACTCTCAAACTCCCGTTTGATCGCTGATCGAGGAGCGGCTTACCTGGCCGGTACGAGCCGTTCTGTACGGAGGGGGCGGGGCCGAAGGGCCCCGCTTCCTACCGTGATCCCAACGCAATGACAACCGTCGGCAAGCGGGCCAATCACGACTTTGCGACCACCCTGCGTCCGGAATCCGCACCCGTCGTCCGGAATTCGGACGGTGGGGTGCCGGAATCCGGACGGTGGGGTGTCGGAACTCGGACGGTGGGGGGCAGGAACTCGGACGGTGGGGTGCCGAAACTCGGACGGTGGGGGGCAGGAACTCGGACAGTGGGGTGGCGGCTTACCGGCCGTAGGAGCAGAGGGTGGCTGTGTCCACCCGGTCGCGGCCCGCGCCCTTGGCGGCGTAGAGCGCCTGGTCGGCCCTCTGCAATAGCAGGCTGGCCCGCTCCTCGGCGGGGTCGTCGCGCCTGACCTGGGTAACGCCGGCGCTCACGGTGACGCTATGCCCAGCCAGGGTGCTCGACAGGTGCAGGGTGGCGCGGACGCGTTCGGCGATGCGTCCGGCCTGGGCCTCGTCGGTGTGGGGCAGCAGCACGGCGAACTCGTCGCCGCCCAGCCGGGCCACGTAGTCGCCCAGCCGCACGGCTCGACGTAGGGAGTCGGCCACGATGCGCAGGGCCTTGTCCCCCGCTGCGTGGCCTCGGGTGTCGTTGATGAGCTTGAGGTCGTCCACGTCCAGCAGGATCACCGCCAGGTCTTGGTCGGGGTAGGCGAGGTCTTGGAGCACGCGGTCCAGGTGCTCGTCGAAGCCCCGGCGGTTGATCAGGCCCGTGAGAGCGTCCTGGTTGGCCGTCCGTCGTAGGGCTTCGTTCTCGCGTCTGAGGTCGCTCACCGTAGTGGCGAGCTGGCGCATGCGTTTGACCGCGCGGAGCCAGCGGGTACGCGACACCTTGCGCCGGGGGGCGGAATGGTCTCGTCGCGCGTCAGCGCTGGCGGGCTTGGGGAGAGGGTCATTGGTTGTTTTTTTGTGTCGGGGCATATTGTCACTTCCCATGGCGACTTGCCGTGTAAACCCTGCATAGGTTGTGCCAGCCTGGATGGCACCGAGTCCAAAACCGCATCGGGCACGCTGAATGAGACGCTCATGGTGCAAAAATGTTCTGTGGTTACAGCATTTGAGGGCTATGCCGGACCTCGAATGTGGCGGCCCGAAGCGGTCCGAAGCGGTCCACAGCGGCCCAACGGATCGTCATTGCTTGTCACGACAAGGTCTGACATTCGCGTCGGAGCCCGTGAACCCAGGGTTACGCCCCCGTTGGCGCCTCTTCTGGCGCCCCTTCTTGTGCCCCTTCTTGACGCGAACGCAAACCTCGCGAGATACTCTACGGGTCAGGAGGTGCCTCTGTTGCGTGGGTTTGTGCTGCTGATCGTCGCCGTTACGCTGGTGCTTGGCGGCTGCGGGCGTGGGGAGACCGAGGCCGAGCTGCGCCGGCGGGTCCGTCAGGAGGAGCGGGCGCGTCAGCAGCGGCTCACCCGGGAGCGTGAGCGGACCCGCCAGGCTGAGCGTCTGCGCCTGGAGCAGCTACGGCGCGACCGCGTTGCCAAGGAGCGGAAGGTGCAAAATGACCTAGCGCACCCACGGGTCACGAGCGAGGCCGTCAAGCGCAAGGCCTCCACCTCCATGGTCGCCAGCTCCATGGCCTCCACCTCTACGGCTTCCAACTCCACAGCCGCCGGCTCCATGTCCTCGGGCTCCATGTCCTCGGGCTCCATGTCCTCGGGCTCCATGGCTGCGCCTCCGCGCGCCCCCCGTCGGTACAGGCCCGCTGCTCCCGCTCCCCGACGGCGCCTCAAGCGCCCCCGCCGTCATCGCTCCCCGTCCCTGGAGGGGCTGTTCCAATAGCGTCTCCCACCGGACCGGGCCCAAGGAAGCGGAAGCGAGAGCTACCTGCTGTGTGCGTACCGTACCAGGAGCTCAGCGACGCGCTGCTGGACCTTGCGCACGGCGAACAGGCCCTGGGTGAAGCCGTTGTGGAGGATGGCGAAGACCAGCGGCTTGCTGCCCGGCTTGCCGTCCACGTACCCCGCCAGGCAGCTCACGTCCTTGAGCGTTCCGGTTTTGGCGCGCACCCGACCGACGTTGACGCTCTTGTGCGTACGCTTTTGCAGCGTGCCCGTCTGACCCCACACCGCCAGCGACGCGCCGAGGGCCCGAAACAGCTCCGGCTCCTTCCGGGTTCTGTCCAGAATCCTGATCAACATCCGTACGGTGAGTCGCGTATCCCCCAAGAGCCCGGACCCGTTGGAGAGGCGATAGGTCTTGGCCCCTATGCCCAGCCAGGTCATCAGCTTCCGGGCCTCGACGATGCCCTTGGCCGTAGTGCCCGGCGCACCGGAGCCCTTGGCGCCCAGCACCTTGAGGAGCTGCTCGGCGTGGAAGTTCGAGCTGTACTCGTTCATGGTCTTGACCAGCATCTCCAGCGGCTCGGACCGATGTACGTACAACACCGGTGGTCGCGGCCCCTGTCCGTCTCGGGCTCCTGTGGCCGGTAGTCGCCCCCGCGCCACCGGTCCCACGAACACTCCGGCGTCCTCCAGCGCCCGCTTGAGGGTCTCGCCGAAGAACCGTACCGGGTTCACGACTCGCACCCACTTGCTCAGCGGCTCGTTGGCTACACCGGTTCGGCCCCGAACCACCACGCGCAGTCGCTCCGGTCCTCCGGGACGCCCCGGGCTGGTTCGTAGCCCCTGCCGCTTTTTTCGTGCCCGAATCCGCGCCGCGTGCGCCCAGAAATTCAGGCCCCGCGCAGTGGTGCGCACCTTCGCGCTGATCCGTAGGTAGTCCGAATCCGGCAGCACCTCCACCTTCGCCGCCTGGCCGGCGCGCGCCGCAGGGGTCACCTGAACCTGCACCACGTTCCCATGCACCGACACCGCCCCCGTGGGCGCCGAGTACCCGGACGTCGATTTCCTGTCGAACCCCGGAGGCCAGCGCTTGGAGTCGAAGTACGAGTCGTCCACCACGATGCCATAGGGCACCGCCGCCACGCCCCGCGCCACCAGCGCCGCGGCAAAAGCTTGCAGATGCTCGCGCGACACCGACGGATCTCCTTCGCCCCGGACGTACAGCGGAGTCACCAGGGTTGTTCCCACCACGAGCCCATACAGACGCGTCTCGAACCGCGCCCCGGTTCCCAGCCGGCGGAGCACCGCTGTTGCGGTCACCAGCTTCACGCAGGAGGCTGGGTGCAGCGCCTGGTCCCCGCGTCTCACGAAGATCGCTTCGGTCGCCCCCAGCTCCTTGACGGCGATGGCCATGGTTCCGTCGTTCGCCGCCTCCTCCATCATCAACTGTCGCAGCCCTCGCAGCAGTCCTGCCCGGTCCAGGGGCCTAATGGCCACGGGCTTGCCGGCCACGGGCTCGCCGGCCACGGGCTCGCTGGCCGCGGGCTCGTTGGCCACCGCCAACGGCGCCGCCTTCGCAACCGGCGCCAGGTGCGACATGGCGCCCGATACTGTGATGAATGCGCTGAGCACGAAGAGCGCGAAAAGTGCGAATCGAATCATCCGGTGGGTCATCCTCTGCGGATTGTACGCGCCCGGGCTACGGCACCTTCCGTAGCCAGCCGTTGGTGGCCGCTTCAATGACCACGTGTCCGTCCCAGGCCGTGGCGTACACCGCCTTCTCGATCCAGTGCTTTTTGTACTTGCGAGGGCCGGTGGCCACATGGAAGGCCTTCTGCGGGAGCCGCTTGGTGGTCACGTACTGCTGCAACATCTTGATGGCCGACAGGCGCGGGTGGCCGTGCTTGAAGGCCGTAAAGCCCCAGGTGCGGTTGTGGGGGCCCATCGACAGCACGGCGATGTCGGGGGATACGATACGCAGGATGCCCGGGCTGGCGCTCTCTTCGGACCCGTGGCCCGGCACCTTGAGCACGTCCGCGTCCAGCAGTCGGGAGGGGTAGCTCCAGTGGCCGAGCTGGTTGAGGCCGTCCTCCTCCAGGTCGCCCATCAACAGAAAGGAGGCCTTGCCGAAGTCCACGCGGATCACCAGGGAGTGGTTGTGCATGTTCTCCATGGCGCGGTAGTCCCAGTCCTTGGGTTTCTTCGTCACTCTGCCCCACAGCACGCGGATCTTCGGGTCCACGCGTTTGCACTTGATGGGGTCGACGATGGGCCCGCCGAGCCCGTACCCCTCGGGGATGTCCTCGACGATGACCTTCCGCAGCTTCACGTCCTTGTTCGCCGCGGCCCACTTGTGCAGGACCTTCTGCTGCCAGGCCCCCGGGCCCCGCTCCTGTCCGTTGGTGATCACGTTCTGGATCTTCAGCTTGGACCCCGGATGCAGCAGCACCTTTGAGACGCCCCGGGCGTGACCGTAGTGCGGGTGCGTGATCGCCAACAGCGCCAGGGTATGCTTGAGGTCCTTGCGTCGCTCAAAGAAGGCGCCCAGGTACGCGTCGAGCACCTTGTTACTATCGAAGCCACCGCCTTTTTCGCCCCCCGCGTCCACGAGCATCGCGCCGCACGGGAACTCCAGCAGTACGGCGTCCCCCTGCCCAACATTGATGAAGTGCGCCTTCATCTGCGGCAGCCCCTTGGCCTCGTCCGCCAGGGTCCGCGACCCGGATCGACCTTCGCGGTTGGGATCCCGCGGCACCGGAGGCGTATGGCCGGGACACGCCGTGAGCACCAGCGCCGCAGACAAGACCAACCCCAAGACCGACCCCAACCCCGTTGGGAGCAACCCCCTTGGGACCACCCCCGTTGGGAGCAACAAAGAGAGCCTGACCATGAACACACCCATCGAACACACCCATCGCGCGAAAAGCGCACCCCGAAGGCTCTCACAGTTCCGCATCTTCGGGAAGCCGGTATCTCGCGCCGGCGCTGGCCAGTGTCAGGCCGGCGCTGGCCAGTTGACACCGGCGCACAGTGTCGCGAACATGGCACAACAAACAAACAGCCCCGAACAGCCCCTACGAGGAAAAAACCATGAAGACGACAACGCAAATATGCGCACTCATGATTCTTGCGCTGACTGTCACCCTGGGTGGATGCGGAGACAAGAAGGACGCCAAGAAAAAAGCCAAGGAGGAGATGCGCGCGAAGATGAAGGTGGACTGTGAGAAGATGTGCACCAAGACCTTCAGGGATTGCGTCGGCGAAGTGCTCGTGGCCTCAGGCAAGATGGACAAATCCAAAATCGACATGATCAAAAAGGTCGGGGCCCTGAAAAAGGTCCAGGACGCCGGATACGCCGCCTGCGTTAAGGACTGCAAAAGAAAGAAGGGCTTCGGCACAGACGCCGCCGAGATCAACAAATGCCTAAAATTGGATTCCTGCGCCGCCTACGCAAAATGCATAAAACAGCACATTCGATAACTCCATCCTCTCAGATTCTAAAGTCTCCGGGGATCCCGGAGCGATTCACTTCTTCCTGAACAACACGCCGAAGTAATTGTGCCGCCGCAGGTTGACGTGGTCTGCGAAGATGCTGGGGAGGACCCAGCTGAGATGTGAATTTGGCTGTCACCGGTGGCGGCTGTCACCGGTGGCGGCTGTCACCGGTGGCGGCTGTAGATTGTCCCTGCCATTTCTTCACGCAACCGATCCCGCCCCAGTGCCGATAACCCGATCATGGAACGAAAAGACACGGCTGTTCATGTGCAGCGCCTGGAATCTCAGGTCTCTCTCGGAGCGGTGGAGCAGTGGAGCGGTGGAGTGACCTTGGGGGTGTTTCTGGTGTGGAGTGGTAGTTCCGGGTTGTATATGCCTGCCGCGATTCTCCCAGGACAATCAATACACCCGGACAATCAATACTTGACGATCCGTCAACTCCGCTGCACACTATGAATGAGACCCCGCCACATGCGGAACCCTTGCGCGAGATCCAAGGATACGCTGGTGCTGGGCGGATCGTTTACTCCCGGCATGCGCGCCAACGGATGTACGAGCGTGGCGCCTTGGAGGCGGACATTGTGTGCGTCTTGGTGGGTGCTACATCTTGCGAGGCGCAGCCCCCGGACCGCTGGAAGGTCTCCGGGGAGGATCGGGACGGCGACCCACTGGTTGTTATCCTGGTTATCGAAAACGGCGTTATCGTGGTGACGCTGTTTTGAAGGACGGGTCTATGCGTTGCGTCATGTGCGGACACAATCGGTTGAGGGTTGGCACTGTGGATGAAACGGTGCTGGTGGGGGAGTTGCGCTTCATCGCCCAACTCCCCGCCATGGTGTGCCCTGGCTGCGGCGAGGACCTCGTTAGCGCCGAGACTTTGCGGGGGCTTGAGCGGGGCGTTGCCGAGGCGTTAGCGCGTGATGGAGCGCGCACCCCGGAGGCGTTTCGCTATATGCGCAAGGCGATTGGTCTCAAGGCGATGGACGTAGCCGAGCTTCTGGACGTAACCCCGGAGACCGTCTCACGGTGGGAGAACGGCGAACGCCAGCCCGAAACCAGGGCAGCAAAGCTACTGGGGATCCTGGTGATCGACCACAGTGCGGGCCGCGCCGAAATTCAAACCTATCTCCAATCCCTCCGGAAAGACCGGCCGGCCCCGCCCACCGAACGTCGCCTACACTTGCCTGCGCAGCTGCTCCCACACCCTGCGTAGCTCCATGGCGGGCGAGTTGACAGGGGTCCCGTCCCACCAACAGGCCGAGCATGGCGGTCACCAACAACTCAGGAGGATCATCAAAGGGGGATGAAAGGTGGACTGAGTCTACATGACAGATCCCATAAAACGTCATTTGTGACGAAATGCGGCCTTGTTTGAGTGCTATTCGCTAATATAGGCGAGATAACAACATATTGGTTCATTGTTTGTAAGTCGTCATAAAGGGCGAATTCACTTGATGCATGACGTTAAGTCGCCTAAGATGACGAACATGAATCTAACTGCAATGCTCAGCGACGAGGCGATCCTGGCTGAGCTCGGTCGACGATTGGCTGACAGACGCATTGCCAGGGAGCTCACCCAGGCAGACGTTGCCGAACGCGCTGGAATCGGGAAACGGACGCTGGAGCGAATCGAAGCCGGAGGTTCCAGCCAGCTGTCCAATCTCGTGCGGGTGCTGCGGGCTCTGGAGCTGATGGAAGAGCTCGATCAGCTCGTCCCATTGCCTTCATCCAGCCCCATGGCGCTGCTCAAGACGCGAGAGGGGCAGCGGAAACGCGCCTCGTCGAAGCGGCGACGAATGCGCGCGGACTTCGAGGAGCGGTCGCCCAGCGGCCGCACCGGTAGCGAATGGACCTGGGGTGACGAAGCATGAGCACGGTAGCCGCCGTCAGGCTCTGGGGGACGACCGTCGGCGCCGTCGCGCTGCCCGATGCAGCAGTGGGCCCCGGACGAGTCGCGGACTTCGAGTACGAGCGGCGCTTCCTTAAGAGCGGCATCCAGCTCGCGCCCCTCACCATACCGCTCTCTGACCGGGTCTATCGATTTCCGAACCTGCCCCAAGAGAGCTTCCATGGCCTCCCGGGGCTCCTGGCTGACTCCCTGCCGGACAAGTTCGGCAACGCCGTGATCGACGCCTGGCTCGCGACGCAGGGCCGGATGCCGGACTCCTTCAACGCGGTGGAGCGTCTCTGCTACACCGGGAACCGCGGCATGGGCGCTCTGGAGTACGCGCCTGCCACCGGCCCCCGCCCTCGCCGGGCCGACCGGATTCAGGTGGATCGGCTGGTGGGGCTGGCTTCGGAGATCCTCACCCACCGGAACGATCTCCGCGCCACCTTCTCGGAGGAAGGCCGCGTCGATTCCCTGAGAGACATCCTGCGGGTGGGGACCTCTGCCGGAGGGGCGCGGGCGAAAGCGGTCATCGCGTGGAACCCCGAGACCAACGAGGTGCGCTCGGGCCAGGTCCCGGCGGACGAGGGCTTCGAGCACTGGCTGCTCAAGTTCGACGGGGTTAGCGGCAACCGCGACAAGGAGCTCGACGATCCCCAGGGCTATGGCGCCATCGAGTACGCCTATTCGCTCATGGCCCGGGACGCCGGCCTCACCATGAGCGATTGCCGACTGCTCGAGGAGAACGGTCGCCGCCACTTCATGACCCGTCGTTTCGACCGCCCCACCGGCAGCGAAAAGCTGCATCTGCAGTCCCTGGGCGCCCTGGCGCACCTCGACCTGAACAGCGCGGGTGGACACAGCTACGAGCAGGCCCTCCAGGTCGTCCGGCGTCTTGGTCTCCGAGTGGCCGACGTGGAGGAGCTCTTCCGGCGCATGGTCTTCAACGTCGTCGCCCGAAACCAGGACGATCACGTGAAGAACATCGCCTTCCTGATGGATCGGCGGGGGCGCTGGTCCCTGGCTCCCGCATTCGATGTGACCTACGCCTACAACCCGGATGGCCGCTGGACCAGCCAGCACCAGATGACGATCAATGGTAAGCCCGACGGGTTCACCCTACAGGACTTCCGGGCCTGCGCTCGAAGCGCGTCCATGAAGCGCGGCCGCGCCGAGGCCATCATCACCGAGGTGCAGCAGGTGGTCGCGCGGTGGGTCGACTACGCCGACGAGGCACGGGTCGCCTCCGACCACCGAGATCGCATCCAGTCCACCCTGCGTCTAACAATGACGAGCCGATAGATGGGAGTGTGCAATTGGGCCCGCCCGCACCGGCGGACCGCCCGCACCGGGGTTGGTGGCGGAACGGGACCGCCCGCACCGGCGGACCGCCCGCACCGGGGTTGGTGGCGGAACGCTCGCACCGGCAACGCCCGCACCGGGAGCGCCCACCTCGGGATCTTGATCAGCTCGGCCAGGTTGGTGAAGGACAGCCGCTCTACCAGATCTTTCCCAGGTGCGCCGAATTGTGGGGTCACTGACCCCACAATCTGAGGATAGGTGAGGTAGAACTGGCGGTACCTGTGCAACTCTCGTCGTTTTCACCCGGAGAGGCCGTGGCCTTGCAGCTCGGTTGCCAGCTCAGCCATGAGCCCCTGCCCGTACTCGGCGCGGTACACTCCCCCCCGCTCATACTCCTCGATGTAGTAGCCGATGAACCAGTTCCGCAGCGTCAGGCTCACGTTCACCGACCGCATGGCCCGCGCCGCCATGCGCTGATGCACCTCGCCGATGGCCCCAACGAGGCGGTCGAAGGTCAGCTCTTGTCCCTGTTCCAGCATATCTACGACCTCGTCACTTTCGTTCCTCAGCGACCATAACCAAGGGAGGATCACCATGCGAAATCTCGTCATCGCACTGTCACTCACCGTTGCCCTGTTGGCCGGCTGTATTATCGGCGCTACCGCATCCCGTCTTGTCGTGCCGCCAGTACGAGCTGGTACGAGTCCGCCGAAGTGGGAGTACAAGTGCTTCAAGGATATCGATTTGGAGGACATAGAGCGGAAAGCCAACAAGCTCGGCCGAGCGGGCTTTGAGATGACCGGAACTAGTTACGGTTTCAAATACTGCTTCAAGCGCCGGTTGCCGTAGCCACCCACCAGGACGCCGGAGCGGTCCACCAGGGGGAGCACGGCGCCGCCGTGGGCGCTGGCCACCGGAGTGGGGCAACGGGATGCCTCTGACGGGGCACGATCTCGTATAGACGCGCGCGTGGGGTAGTTTGTTACGGTCCCAGGTCGAGGGAAGAGATCCGATCAGAATGAGACCATGATGAGACTACGTTTTCGATGAGACCAGGGAGGTGGGCTAAATGCTTGATTTAAAAAGCCGGCGAGCGGACTTGAACCGCTGACCTGCTGATTACGAATCAGCTGCTCTACCAACTGAGCTACGTCGG
>JAOZUO010000333.1 GCA_029938605.1 Deltaproteobacteria bacterium
GTATTATGGTGAGCTGGAGATTATGTAGAGTTGATGTCGTAACACATCGAAAGCGTAACGAATCACCTCGCGATTACTCCCCATATTCTGTCCGGGCTACAGGCGGTCAAGGAAGGCCAACAGCTCGTCGGTCGGCTGGTAGCGCATGGGTTTTGCCTCCGGCACGTCACACTGCTCGAGTGCCCGGCGCTTCATCTCTATGTCGGCCTCGATGTAGTGGTGAGTAGTAACCACCGAGACATGACCAAGCCAGGACCGGATCGTGGCGAGGTCCACCCCGGCCTGCAGGAGATGCATCGCCACAGTGTGGCGCATTGTGTGGGGGGAGATGCTGCGAGTGTCCAGGGATGGACAGGAGAACGATGCCTTGCTGACGGCGCGTCTGAGGATGTGGGTCACGCCGAAGCGCGTCAGCCGCCGGCCTCGGGCGTTGACGAAGACGGGGAGCACAGCGTCCAGGGGGACATCTCGCTCCTGGCAGAGGGCTCGCAGCACGCCGGCCATGTCCTCAGCAAGAGGCACGATTCGCTCCTTGCGGCCCTTGCCGCGCAGGAGCACCTGCCTGGGGCGATCAAGGCGCAGGTCCTTGGCGTTGACAGAGATGGCCTCGGAGACCCGCGCTCCGGTGCGGCCGAGGAAGAGGAGCAGCACATGGTCCCGCCGACCCAGGGGCGTGCTCCGGTCAGGGGCGGCCAGCACCGCGTTGAGTTCCTCTTTCTGGAGGAAGCCGACGACCCTGGTGGTGGTCCGCTTGGTGGGGATGCTGAGTATCCGCTGGGCCACTCCGACGGCGGTAGGGTCACAGTAGGAGATGTGCTGGAAGAGGGACCGGACGGCGCCCAACCTGGCGTTCCGGCTTCGCACCGTGTTGCCACGCTCGTTCTCGAGGTAGTCGAGGAAGGCCAGCACCACGTCGCGGTCTAGATCCTCGACGGATAGGGCGCTGGGTGTCTTGCCGGACTGGTCGGAGGCAAAGACCAGCAGCAGGCGCAGCGCATCCCGATAGGTGGCCACGGTGGCCGGGCTGGCCTGCTTCTGAGCTGCTAGCCGCCTGCGGAAGAACGATTCGATGAGCCCGGCGAGTTGGGACGTGCTCGTGTCTGTCATGATGGCACCTCCTCCCCTCCCGCCTGGAACTTCTCCGCAGCAAGGCCGAGCAACTCCGCGGTGGCGGTCAAGTAGTAGGCCGTGTCGGTGTAGTGGACATGGCCCATGTAGGTAGCCAGCGCGGGCAGCATCGCCTGGACATCCATCCCGGCCCTGTACCAAGCAATCAGGCGCCGGACGGCGAAGCTGTGGCGCAGCGAATGGAAGCTGGGTCCCTTGTCGCGCCCCGAGCGCATCCCCGACCGCCGGGTCAGGTCCAAGAAGGCTCCCTGCAAGGTTGGATTGGCGAACCGCTTGCAAAACATGTTGATGAAGAACGCCGGCGTGCTGGCGTATGGGAAGGCTGCATCGCGGGCCGCGGCGTAGCCACACAGGATCTCGCGCGCCGACGAGTGTACAGGGACGAGGCGATCCTTGGCGAACTTGGTCTGCTTGATGAGCAGGACCCCGGAATCGAGGTCCACGTCTCCCTTGTCCAGCCGGACCACCTCGCCGAGCCGCATCCCGGTACTCGCCGCGAGGCCGACCATGGCGTGAAGGGTGATGCCTCGCAGGGGGTTGTACGAGGAGACATGGATAGCTTCGTGGAGCAACGCGCCGAGCTGCTCTTCGGTGAAGATGTACGCGGGCGGCCGGGTCCTCGGGCGGCGAAGCACCGTGGAATCGAGCCGGGGCGTGCTGGGTACGAATGTGGCGAGATAATCGGAGAAATGGCGGACGACCTGGTAACGGTACGCGCTGCGATTCAGAGAAATCCCCTGTTTGGCCGTTGCAAACTCGAGGGCCAGCTCCTGGGTCAGCGGCCCTTGATAGTCCCGCTCAGCTACGAACTGATCGAAAGCATGCAGCATGCGCTCCTGCTCCTTGAACTTCAGTCCCAGGCCGCGACGGAGACGGACGTAGCCGGCGAGGTGCTTGGCGAAGGTGCTCTGGAACGTGGTCATGACGCACCTCCCGGAAAGGGCAACGCCACGGTGGTCAGCGTGTTGATGTCCACCTTGGTGTAGATGGCCGTGGTGTCGATGCTTGTGTGGCCCAGCACATCGGCGATGGTCTTGATCGGAACGCCGACGTTTACCATCCGGGTGGCCAGGCTGTGGCGAAGCAGGTGGGCGCCACGGGACGGAGCCACGATCCCAGTGCGCTGCAGGTGTTTGGCGATAATTCTACCGATGGCTCCGGCCGACTTGTAGGGACCCATGGGGGCTACGTGGCGCACGAAGATCTGGGGCATGTCCACAGGAGGACGTCCGTGGAGCAGGTACTCGGCCAGGGCGGCCCCCACCTCGTGAGGAAGAGGGAGAACCCGTTCCCGGCGGGTCTTTGTCCGCCGCACGTGCAGCTCTCCAGCGTGCCAGGCGACGTCATCGACCTCCAGCGCGCGTACCTCGCCGTTGCGCAGTCCGAGCTCCCCGAGCAACAGCAGGACGGCTTTGTCGCGCATCCCATCCGGCGTCGTAGCGTCCACGCTGTCGACCAACGCGCGGACCTTCTCCCAGGGCAGGTGGCGCGGAACCGTGTCTAGCCGCCAGCGGGGAACCTTGGGGACCACGCGGCTGAGGTCGGTGTCGACAATCTCGGCCCAGCGCAGATACCGCAAGAAACTCCGGGTGTTGGTGCACAGTAGCTGACGCCCTGTCACGTTGGAGCACGTCTCGGACATCTCGGTGATGTAGGCGAGGACATCCGGGCCCGAAAGCTTGGAAATCGGCTGGCTGCTATGCCGCTCTCGGAACCACTGCAAAAGTCTCCGAGCTTCCCCCTGGTAACGGTTGCGGGTCGAAAGAGACAACCCGACCACGTCACGCAGGTGGGCCACGTACCCATGAAGCAGTTTGCCATCCTCATCCAAGGGGGGCTCGCTCGCCATGGGAATCACTCCCTCCTTGCGAAGGTGATCCATCAGGTGACACAGGGCGTTGGGCGCGCTGCGGAAAACACCTTCCTCGGCAAGCTCCTCCTTCATGAACCGGCCAATGAGCGCTTCGTCGACATCGGCGGCCCGTTCCACGCCTTTCAACCGGGCGTAGTTGTTGAACTTGCCCACCAGCGACAGGATGCTCCTCCCGCTTCCTCGGGTGTAGCCAGCCCGCTGCAGCTTGCTGGCCAATGGGTCGACATGCTTGGCAAGCGGTCCCCGTCTAATCAACCGGAGCCGCACTTCCGATTCAAAGAATGCTTCCAACATCTCATTCCTCCTTTGCCTGCCGGGCATCCTGCCCGGCTTGTTGGAGGACGGAGACTGCCAGAAAATATGTGTAGTATCAGAGGAGAGATCCTCATGATATCGTCTGGTTTGGCCTCAAACTCTACATAATCTCCAGCTCACCATAATAC
>JAOZUO010000215.1 GCA_029938605.1 Deltaproteobacteria bacterium
GTGGTGTGCAGACGGCGTGCCTGGTGCGCTTGCAGCCGAAGTCCACTTCTGGGGTAGCAACTACCTAGGAGGAGAACGCATGGAAAACGGTGTGGCGGAGGTTCCAGGACCCTACAATCTCGTGGAGATCTTCGAGAACTCCATCAAGAAGCACGCCGGCCGGAGGCTCTTCGGCACCAAGAACCGGGCCGGCACGGCCTATGACTGGGTGACCTACGGCGACGTGGGGCGACGCGTGGACAACCTGCGGGGGGGGCTGGCCTCCATCGGAGTGTCCGAGGACGACGGTGTGGCCATCATCGCCAACAACTGCGTGGATTGGGCCATCGCCTGTTACGCTACCTATGGCCGCCGGGCGCGGTTCATCCCCATGTACGAGGCCGAGCTCGCGCGCATCTGGAAGTACATCATCAACGATTCGGGCACCAAGATCCTGCTGGTCTCAAGCGACGAGGTCTACGAAAAGGTAAAAGACTTCCCCGACGAAATCGAATCCCTGGAGCATATCTACCTGCTCCAGGGCAACGGAGACAACACCCTGGCCGCGCTGGAGCGCAAAGGGGCGCAAACTCCCGTGGCCAGCGATATCCCCGCCGGAGAGGACATCGCCGGGCTGATCTACACCTCGGGCACCACCGGCAACCCCAAGGGCGTGCTCCTCTCCCACCGCAACCTCTCGAGCAACGTCATCGCCCTCGATCACCAGAACCCGGGGGATCTCGGCATGGAGGATCGCACCCTGTCCTTTCTGCCCTGGGCGCACTCCTTCGGTCAGGTGGCCGAGCTGCACCTGCTGGTCCACGTGGGCGCCTCCACGGGCTTCGCCGAGCGCCCCGACACCATCATCAACGACCTGCTCCTGGTCCAGCCCACTATGCTCGTGTCCGTGCCACGCATCTTCAGCAAGGTCTACTCCGCCCTGCAGCAAAAGATGGAAGAGACCGGCGGCCTGGCCAAGTTCCTGTTCGACATGGGCGTGAAGGCCGGACAGAGACGACGCAAGGGAGACAACACCCTGCTCACGAGGCTCCAGTTCGCCATCGCCGACCGCGTCGTGTTCGCGAAGGTCCGCCAGAAATTCGGCGGGAAACTAAAACTCTCCATCAGCTCCAGCGCCGCATTAAGCGTCAAGATCGCCGAGTTCTTCGAGGACGTGGGCATCCCGGTGTTCGAGGCCTGGGGCATGACAGAGCTCTCGCCGGCGCACACGATAAACATGGAAGGGATGACCAAGCCGGGCAGCGTGGGGCGCCCCATTCTGGGTAGTTGGTTGGAGATCGACAAGACCGAGACCGGCGCCGACAGCCGGGACGGTGAGGTCATCGCCTTCGGCCCCAACGTCATGGTGGGCTACCACAATCTCCCCGACAAAACCGCCGAAGTGATGCGATCCGATGGCGGCCTGCGCACGGGCGACCGCGGTTGGGTGGATGAGGATGGGCACCTGTACATCACCGGTCGCATCAAGGAGCAGTACAAGCTGGAGAACGGCAAGTACGTCTTCCCCGTGGGGCTGGAGGAGTCCATCAAGCTCAGCCCATACATCGAGAACGTCATGGTGGAGGGCGCCAACCGTCGTTTCAACGTGGCGCTGGTGGTCCCGGACTTCGCCGTACTCGGCCCCTGGGCCCAGCAGCAGTCCCTCCCCAGCGATCCGGAGCTCCTGATGAAGGAGCCGCGGGTGAAGACGCTGCTCCTCGATGAGATCCGCGCCCGTTGCACGGACTTCGCGGGCTACGAGGTTCCGCGGGGGGTGCTGCTCATCGCCGAGCCCTTCTCCACTGATAACGGCACCCTCACCCCCACGTTCAAGCTCAAGCGCCGGATGGTCATGGAACGGTACGGCACCCAGCTCGAGCCGCTGTTCGAATGAAACCACTGCCCCATACGGAGAAATCGCACATGGCCCCACGAAGCATCTATCGAATCGCCGCGCTGGCGGCCTCCATCCTGATCTGCATGGCCCTGGCCCTGGGGGCCTGCATGGCGAAACGCGCCGAGGTCAAGGAGGCTCCGTCCGGGGTCACCGCCTCCGATGGGAACAACCAACCATCCCCGGTGAGCAGCCCCGACAGAACTGAAAAAGCTCAGGCAGACGCAGGCATCACCACCGCGGGGCCCAAGCCCGCACCCCGCAAACCCGCACCCCGCACGCCGATTCGGGAGAAACCCGTAGTTTCCCCCAGGGGCAACTCGGGCATGGTGGGACAGATGCACCTTGAGGGAGGCGAATAGTGTCTCATCTGCTGCACAGCGCCCGGTTGCTCGCGGGGGCCTTCGCGACCTTACTCCTGCTCATGGTCGCTTTCGGCCTGGGCGCCTGCTCGAAGAAACCGAGCGCCGATCGTAGTCGACCGGCGGAGCAGATGCCCAAGAGTGACAGCAAGAAAATGACCAATACGCTCGACAAGAGCGCCATGAAGAATGACGATTCCTCCATCCGTCTACGTGTCATGGAGCGCCCCGGCCAGCACTCCGGCCAAAGCCCCGACCAGCGGCCCGACGCAGGGGCCGTGAGCTCCAAGGCCAACAAGGGCATGATCGCCCAGATGAAGCTCGTAGACCCCAACGAATGACCGCCATTGCCGATGCCTGAGAACCCGTGATTTTCGCATGGACTCCGCGGGGCCGAAGCGGTAGTGATCGTCCGGTAACTCAGCCCAAAACCGGAGCTCAAAAAACCTATGTCCCACGAAGCGCCGAAGCGTACCGGCATCCCCGGCATTATCGATTTTCTTTTTGAAAACAGCATCTTTCTCCTCGTTGGAGCCGCCGCGGCGCTGATCTACGCCAACCTAGCGCCCGACTCCTACGGCTGGCTCGTTCACACCAAGAACGCCACCATTGCCGGCCACAAGGTGAACCTCTTTCATTTCCTCATCAACGACGTCGCCATGGCGCTGTTCTTTTTGCTCGCGGGCAAGGAGATCCGTGAGGCCATGCTGCCCGGCGGCTCCCTCGCCAACGCCCGCACGGCGGCCCTGCCCCTGTTGGCCACCATCGGCGGCATGGCCGGCCCAGCGCTTCTGTACGTGCTCGGCGCGCAGATGTTCAACCCCGCCCTGACCCGCGGCTGGGCTGTCCCCATGGCCACTGACATCGCCTTCAGCTACATGGTGGCGCGGCTCATCTTCCCGCGCATCGCCGGCAAAACCCACCCGGCCATTGTGTTTCTGCTTCTGCTGGCCATCGCCGACGACGCCGGCGGGCTCATCGTCCTGGCGACCTTCTATCCCACGGGCGACACGAACCTGCTCATGCTCGCGGGCCTGCTCACCGCAGCCATTGGCACCTCTATGCTATTCTGGAAGGTCTTCAAGATCAAATCCTTCTGGCCCTACCTGATCCTCCCCGGATCCCTCTCCTGGTACGGCTTCCTCGTGGGCGGGATCCACCCCGCCCTGGCCCTGGTGCCCCTGGCCTGGTGCTTGCCCCATGAGCACACGGATTTGGGTGTATGGGCCAAGGGTGAGTCCCATGGCGAGGACACCCTCAACAGGATGGAGCACTGGTGGAAACGTCCGGTGGAGATCATCCTCGGCCTCTTCGGCTTCGTGAACGCCGGCGTGGTGTTCTCGGCAATCGGTGTGGGCACCGCCCTGGTCTGCGTGGGGCTGCTCGTGGGCAAGCCCATTGGCATCATCGGAATGACCATGCTCGGCCGGCTCTTCGGCCTCAAGCTCCCCGAAGGCATGGACGTCCGGGACCTCATCGTCGTGGGCTTCGCCGCCGGCATCGGCTTCACCGTGGCCCTGTTCGTCTCCGTCGTGGCCTTCCCCCAGGGCGATCTACAAGACAGCGTCAAAATGGGCGCCCTCTTCAGCTTCGTCGTCGCCCCCATCACCCTGATCGTCGCCAAGCTTATCCGCAAGCCGGCCTCCTGATCCCCTTCGAGGGCAAAGTGGCATCGTCGCTGCGACTCTGGTAGATTCCGACGTAAGTACGAATCCAGGACCAGGAGCACAGTAATGAGCGAACCGCTTTGGACACCGTCTGCCGAGAGAGTCGCTAAAACGGTGATGACCCGCTATTTGAAGTATCTGGCCGACGAGCACGACAAACAGTTCGATGACAACTCGGACCTGTGGCAGTGGTCTGTGGACCACCGGGCCAAGTTCTGGGAGACCATCTGGGACTTCGGCCAGGTGCGAGCCTCCAAGGAGGCTGACCAGACCGTGGTGGACGGCGACAAGATGCCCGGCGCCCGGTGGTTCGTGGGCGCGAAGCTCAACTTCGCCGAGAACCTGCTGCGCTACTCGGACGACCGGCCCGCCATGGTGTTCCAGTGCGAGGGCCAGGCGCCCAGAACGGTCACCTACGCCAAGCTCTACGACCGCGTGGCCCGCCTGGCCAAGACCCTCCGGGCCCGGGGTATCGTGGCCGGCGACCGCGTGGCGGGGTTCATGCCCAACATGCCCGAGGCCGTCATCGCCATGCTGGCCGCCACCTCCATCGGCGCCATCTGGTCCTCCTGCTCGCCGGACTTTGGCATCAAGGGTGTGATGGACCGGTTCGGTCAGATCGCTCCGCGCATCCTGTTTACGGCCGACGGGTACTTCTACAACGGCAAGTCCTTCGACTCCCTCGAACGTATCCGTGGCGTAGTCGCCGAGCTCGAAAATCTGGAGCAGGTGGTGGTGGTGCCCAACGTGAGCGACACGCCGGACCTCGGCCCGGTGGAGGGCGCCGTGCTCTTCGACGACTTCCTCGCCGCAGACGGCGGTGAGATCGAGTTTACGCAGCTCCCCTTCGACCACCCGCTGTACATCATGTACTCCTCGGGCACCACCGGCGTGCCCAAGTGTATCGTACACGGTGCGGGGGGCACGCTCCTGCAGCACATCAAGGAGCTGTGGCTTCACACGGACGTGACCCGGGAGTCGCGGCTCTTCTACTTCACTACCTGCGGCTGGATGATGTGGAACTGGCTGGTGTCGGGCCTCACGGCGGGCGCTACGCTGCTGTTGTACGACGGCTCCCCCTTCGCACCGGATCCTGCCGTGCTCTGGCGCTTCGCCCAGGACCAGGGGATGACGGTCTTCGGCATCAGCGCCAAGTACCTCGCCGCCCTGGAGAAGGCCGGCACGAAACCCGGCCAGGAGGTGGACCTGTCCGCCTTGAAGACCATCTGCTCCACGGGTTCTCCCCTGTCGGTGGAGAGCTTCGAGTACGTCTACCGGGACATCAAGGCCGACGTCTGTCTGTCCTCCATCTCCGGTGGCACCGACATCATCTCCTGCTTCGCTCTGGGCAACCCCAACCTCCCCGTGTACCGCTCCGAGCTACAGTGCCGGGGCCTGGGCATGAAGGTGGACGCCTTCGACGATCAGGGCCATCCCGTACGCCAACAAAAGGGCGAGCTGGTGTGTACGGCGCCCTTCGTCTCCATGCCCGTCTATTTTTGGAACGACACTGACGGCGCCAAGTACAAGGCCGCGTACTTCGAGCGATTCGAGAACATCTGGCACCACGGCGACTTCGTGGAGATCACCGACCACGACGGCGTGATCATCTACGGCCGGTCGGACGCCACCCTGAACCCCGGCGGCGTACGCATCGGCACCGCCGAGATCTACCGGCAGGTGGACGGGCTCGAGGAGGTGACAGACAGCCTCGTAGTGGGCCAGGACTGGGAAGACGACGTGCGGGTGATCCTGTTCGTTATGCTTCGAGAAGGCTTGGCCCTGGACGACGCCCTCATCCAGAAGATTCGGTCCACCATCCGCGCCAACACCACGCCGCGACACGTGCCCGCCAAGATCCTCACCATCGCCGACATCCCCTACACCATCAGCGGCAAGAAGGTAGAGCTGGCCGTACGCAAGGTCATCCATCGCCAGCCCGTCCACAACCAGGACGCCCTGAAGAACCCCGAGGCCCTCGAACTCTACGCGGATCTGGAAGCGCTCCAGAGCTAGTCGGCGCAACTCCATCCTGTCATTCCATCCTGTCATTTGATTATTGGGGTTTTGTCGAGAGGAAGGAGGGTGAGCGGTTGCGGATCTGCGTTGGCGGCGTTGGGATAGGCGTCTGGCGATGGGGGATTGGTGATTTTGTCGTGGGAATGGCGGTTCGGGTGACGGCGGTTTGGTGTTTTCGCCGTTGAAAATGCCTCGGGGGAACGACGATGCGTGGGTTGTGGGGTGGAGAAACGCGTTTGGGCGTTTTTGTATGGCGGATTCGACGATGGGGACGGGGGTTGTGCGTGGTGTGGAGGCGCGCACGGCGTTGAGATCGCCGATTTGGTGTGGTTGCACGGTTTGGGTGTTGGGCGGTTTGCGGTTGCGGTTTACGGGGTGGGGGTGGGCTTTTTGCGGGGCTTGGACAGCTTCTTGAAGAAGCCGTTGGCGGCTTTCTTGCCCTTGAGCGAGACGATCTCGCCGTACATCTTTTCGTAGATGCGGATCCACTCGCTGCGCGTCCGCAAGACCTGGGCCCAGGCTATGGCGACCTGCTCCAATGCAAGCTCGAAGGCGTCGACTGTGTCTTCAAGAACGCCGGCCTTTTCGCGAAACAGCTCTGCGCCGGCGGCGAGGGTCTCGTTGGCGTCAGCTTCGAGGCGCGTGGCCTGCACCCGCATTGTATCGGGCTGCTCGCGGATGGGGCACTTGACCAGGCCGGTCAGGCTGTCGGGATACAGCGCTTTGATGACAGCAAACCCAGGGCAACCATTGCAAGTACAAACTTCGCAAAGCTCCTGCCTCCCCGGATGTGTGGCTACCGCCCACGTTGGTGATCGCTGCATTTCTTGGGGGCTGGGTTGCCGGGAAAGGCGTACCGCTGGTCATCATGGATAGCTTTCTATCTGAAACGGTACTTGTGCGGTAAAATCCTGTTGAGAGGGCAATGCAGGCTACGCGATGACATCGTCACAATCACAGCGGAAGGACGTGGATGGCTCGGCGCTGGCCGGCTTTTTCTCGTCCGCAGTTGTGCAAGAGATGGCCCGGAAAGGACGCTCCAAGACTTTCTCTCGTCTCGCAAGCGAGTCGGGGATCGCTGCGGTGCTGCGATCGACTGACGCTGTCCGAGACGCGCTGGACGTTGCCTTCACGGAGCTGTCACGGTCCTATCGAAACGAGTACGTTTTCAAAGCTGCCATCGCGAAGAAGATCCTCCTCGGACGCCACAGCCTCAACACGGCCGTGATGATGACGGAGTTTCGTGTGGGCGCCTGCAAAGCAGACGTCGTGATCCTGAACGGGACATCAACGGCATACGAGATCAAGTCGGACCGGGACAAGCTCGACAGGCTCTCGGCCCAGGTCTCGACCTACCTCCAGGCCTTTGCACGGGTCAACGTGGTCGCTTCAGAGCGCCACGTACAGCGCGTTCTCGAACAGGTGCCGTCCGCCGTAGGTGTCATGAGACTGACCCGCCGCGGACAACTTTCTCCGATACGCCAACCGGTGGACGACGCGGCGCGTGTCGTCCCCTCCACGGTGTTCGAGGCCTTGCAGCAGCATGAAGCCAAAGCGATCCTACAAGGGCTCGGCATCTCTGTGCCCGACGTGCCCAATACCCGCATGCATCGAGCCCTCCGAACGATCTTCACCAACCTGGACGCGACGACCGTGCATGACGCCATGGTTGCCACCCTGCGGACCACCCGCAGCCAGAGAGCGCTGACTGAGCTTTTACAGGCGGTGCCAAGCTCGCTGCACGCTGCCGCTCTGACGACACGGCTCCGACGCTCGGATCATGCCCGGCTGTGCGCGGCGCTCAACACGCGCATGGTAGACGCATTGCACTGGAGCTGAGGTCATGTATAACAGAGCACACAGATATTGCGGCAGGAGGGGGCGGCAGTATGCCCTGAAGCAAGTCATGTGTCAAGTTTTTTGCCCTTGCTTTTTCAGGCGAAAATGCCAAACTTGAATAGGATCGTTCGCAATGAGCTGATCTTGAGCCTGGATACAGGGAAGGAGATTAGTTGCCCAGAACCAAACTGACTGAGGGAGCAAGAAGACGATGACCGACGAAAAAGTCGGAGGATGTGTATCGCAGCACCACAAAGGCGATGAGTTTGAGATCATTGAGCTGTCTCTTCGGGTGCTGGTGTATCGAGATGAAGATGAAAATGGCAAGTGGGCCGCTCTAGCACTTGAGATGGATCTCCGTGGTTACGGAGACGACCCTGATGCGGCTCTAAATGAACTCCGCGAGGCGGTTGAGGCCCAAGTGAGCTTCGCGTTATTCAACAACGACCCCAGTATGATAAATTTCCCAGCGGAGAAGAAGTATTTCGAGGTGTTCGACAAAGTCCACTCCAAGAGCATCTCTGCGATTATCTTTGGCGACATGGCCCCGGCCAATGCGTCGGGCCCACCAGACTATTATGCAAGAAGCCTCAAGATCCCAGACCCGCATGTGATTGCTGCCATGAAAGCCGGTGACTGTTGGGCACATGCCTAAGCCCCACAAATTCCGAGAACTAATCAAGATACTCCGGGACTTCGATGATAGATTCGGGGTCTTCGATAATGCCGGCAAGGGTAGCCATCGCCAGATAGTGCACCCGGACATCAAAGGCCAGAAGCGGTCCTGTCCCGTGAAGTGCCATGGCAACAATACGGAGATTGGCGTCGGGATGATAAAGCAGATCATCCGGCGATTTGAGTTGCCTGACGATTTGCTCTAAGTAGCCTTCCGCATCGCTGGCATCTCACCCGCCAGCAACTCCTCCAGATACTCCTCGATGATCTGCCGGTCTACCTTGACCGCCTCGTAGCTGACAATCTGCTTGGCGACCTCGGGGCGGCTGAACTCCTCGGATAGGCATCCTCTCCGAGCACGCTGGTTGACAGTGAGTTGTTGAATCACTGCCACTTGTATGGTCAGATCATCAATGAGATGAGCAACCTCGTTAGGTGGAGGTCTTAGAGTGAATCACATTACATTTACAGTAGTGATGTTTGCAATGCTGCACCGTACGGCTGCTCGGACGACAGCACCGGCGCGAACAACAACACAAACAACGATAACATCAACAACAACAGCGTCTTGTGCGGCAACTGGCTGGCGTCAATTATTCTTCCGCACCGGTGAAAAGTAATTGTCGCTGACCAGCAACGGTACGCTCGATGCCGCCGAGCAGTGCGACGGCCAGAACCTGAACAGCGCGACCTGCGAGACTCTCGAGTTCAGTCCGGGCACTCTGGGATGCTCCGGCAACTGGTACGTCAACGGCATCCGGGTGCCGTCCGCGTGGGAGGCGTGCGGCACAAGGTAAGCCTTCATCACCCACGCGCCAGCCCACGCGCCAGCCCGTGCAGGCCGTGAACAACCAGGACGCCCTGAAGAACCCCGAGGCCCTGGACCTGTACGCGGATCTGGAAGCCCTCAAGAGCTAGAACCCTTAGATTTGTTGTGTTGGTGAGAGACGGAGGGAGAAGTCACCGGGCGTGAGGTACGCCCGGCTCAGGGGGAGCTCAGGGGGAGTGCCGACTAGCGGAAATCAATCCTTGGCGGCGTCGGACTGGTAGTAGTCCATGAGGATCTTGGCGACCTCGGGGCGGCTGAACTCCTCGGGGAGCGCCTCACCGTTGGACAGCATGACCCGCACCTTGGTGCCCGACAGGAAGACCCAGTCTTCCTTGGTGTGATCGCTCACACTGTTCATCATGATGACCTTCTTGAGCTTCTTGGACCAGGCGGTGTGGTCCGCTTCGAAGATCTCCAGGTCGAGGGAGCCCTTGGGCACCTCGTCGTGGAAGATGGTCTGGGCGTCGAAGGGGCCGTAGTAGGAGCCCACGCCGGCGTGGTCGCGGCCCACGATGAGGTGGGTGCAGCCGCAGTTCTGGCGGAACACGGCGTGGAGCACGGCCTCACGCGGTCCAGCGTACAGCATGTCGAAGCCGTAGCCGGTGATGTATACGGAGTTCTTCGGGAAGTACAGCTCTGCCATCTTCCGGATGGAGGCGTCGCGCACGTCCGCGGGGATGTCGCCCTTTTTGAGCTTGCCCAGGAGCATGTGGATGAGGATGCCGTCGGTGCCGAGGGCATCGTGAGCCATGCGGCAGAGCTCCTCATGGGCGCGGTGCATGGGGTTACGGGTCTGGAAGGCGACGACCTTGTTCCAGCCGAACTCCTGCATGCGCTTACGGATGTGATACGCCGTGCGGAAGGTGTCGGGGAACTCCGTGGCGAAGTATGAGAAGTTGAGCACCTGGATGGGGCCCGAGATGGCGAAGTTGCCCACGCTGTTGAACGCGGCCACGCCGGGGTGCTCCGTGTCGTCGGTGCGGAAGACCTTGTCGGTCATGGTCTTCATCTGGTCGGCGGTGATCTCCTCGATGGCCTCAACATCCTGGATGGCGATGATGGGGTTGCCGTCGACGTTGGGGTCGCGCAGGGCGATGCGCTTGGCGTCCTTCACGGCGGCCGGGTCCTTGACCACGTTCAGCACGGGAGTGGGCCAGAAGAGGCCGGCGGCGGTCTTCATGTTCTCGGCGACGCCCATGGCGTCGGCCACGTTCATGTAGCCGGTCAGCGGGTTGAAATAGCCACTGCCCAGCATGACGGCGTTGCCCGCCGCGGCGGAGCTGATCACGATGCTCGGAAGCCCCTCGGCCTCTTTCACCAGCTCAGCGCGCTTGGCATCATCTTGAACATAAAGCGGATTCAGCTCGTCGGAACCATGCGGTTTGATCATTACTTTTCTCCTTCAAAAGGGTGGATTTCGAGTTTTTGATCGTTGTTAAGTGAGGATTGACTATCAACTTAAAGCCGCCCCGTCAAGGGGATTAGGAAGGGGCGAAAACTACCGGGATACTAGGGATTTGTAGCGGGACGGGCGGGGGCGGGGTTCTTGACGCCGTCCGCCTTGGGGGGCGTATTGCTCGCACCCGCGGGGCGCTTGGTGGGCGGTGTGGCCCGGGGGCGCGTTTTGACTGGCGGGGCCGGGCTCACAGGACGTGTGACAGGGCGATCCGTCGGACGAGCCGCGCGGGGATCATCAACGGGGGGCGCCAGGTGCACGCCCTTGGAGTGATCCTTGCCACAGTCGCAGTCCTTCTTGGCGCCCTTACCGAACCGCGCGGTGAAGGTGAGCGCCAGCAGATGGGCGATGGAGCGATAGGTGCCCTCGGGGCTCTCAGCGCCGCCCACGGCCTTGGAGGGAAGCATGTAGACAAACAGATACCCCAGGTCCACCTTGAGCCAGCCCCGCTCGTACCCCAAGCCCAGGGCGAAGTCGATGCGATCAGCGTCAGGCAACGAAGGCGACAGGTACTCCTCGGGGGCGGGGTTCATGTCGAAAATGAAACCCCACCGGGCCTTGAGGCCCTTGACGGGGAGCGCGTACTCAAAGCCCAGCCGGAAGGTCGCCACGTTCTTGTTCTTCCGCATCAGGGTCTGGTTCTCGCGCAGCTCGAAGTCCAGCACGAGCTCGTCGTAGGTGGACCACAGCACTACGTTGGTGTCGAAGGTGATGGTGAGCTGCTCGATGGGCCGGTACATGACGCCCAGGGAGATGATGTCCGGCAGGACGATCTCGGCCTTGCCGCCCTGATCCTGGAGCGTAGGGATGAACTCCTCGTGCTCGGGCTCGAAGTCCGCGCGACCGTCGAAGGAGAGCTTCACCCGGCTGTGGTAGGTAACGCCGAAGTGCAGCTTCTTGGGGATGGCGCGGTACAGCAGGGCCGCGTGGGCGCCAAAGCCGAAGGTGGCGCCACCGATCTGCACGGTGCCGCCGATGGCCTCGGGCAGGCCGTTGGTCATGTCCACCACGCCGCGCACCACGTTCAGGCCCACTCCAAAGCTGAAATACTTGTTGATGCGGATGGAGGCCGTGGGGGAGAAGGTGACCGTCTCGATGTCCGCCAGGATGGAGTGCTCACGACCGATCCAGTCCGTTGGCCACTCGATGCCCAGACCGAAGACGGTGTACACACCGAGGCCCACTGCCAACCACTTGTTGATCCGGGCCATTCCGTAGATGGTGGGCAAAAAGAAGCCAGGCTTGCGGGGGATGGCCTTGGTCGTCTCACCCGTGGCGGCGTCCTCGAACTCGGCGGTAGCGTAGACATACACGGCCCCCAGGGAGAACTGATAGCCCTCCATGTGCGACAGGGCGGCCGGGTTGAAGAACACAGCGGCGGGCTCATTAACGCTGGCGGTGACGGCGCTGCCTTTGCCCATTGCCTCGCCGGAGACGTCGGAGACCAGGAAGCCGGCGGCCTGGACGTTACTGCCGGCACCAAGGCCCAGCAACAGCGCGAAGCAACCGGCGACGATGTATTTGTTGGCACGAT
>JAOZUO010000334.1 GCA_029938605.1 Deltaproteobacteria bacterium
AAGCGACATTATGTGAAGTCCCCCGTTATGTGGAGTTTGCGCCGTTCGGCCCCAATGTCTCTGTGGGAGCAGCAGTGGCCGACTTTGCATAATGGGCTTGTGTGGCAGCTGTACTCAGTGCGGCTAGGAGCTTGTCGGGGGGACGGAACCGGCCTCGGCGAAGAGCGGGCGGAATCATCGCCCCTAGGACGTCGAGTTTCTCTGTCGGATCGGCTCGTGTGTAGATCTCGCTGGTCTGGATGCGAGCGTGACCGAGCCAGAGGGCGACCTTCCTCAGATCGTGTGTTGCCTGCAGGATGTTCATCGCGCACGAGTGGCGCAGGACGTGCGGCGAAACGCGCTTGGCGTCAAGGGACGGGCACTTGGCCACTGCACAGGCGACGTGCTTACGGAGCAAATAGCTGAATCCCGCCCGAGTCATCGCCTGGCCGCGAGCGTTGAGAAACAGCTCAGGTGCGGCGGTTTCACCGCGTACCGCGAGCCAAGCCCGCAGGGTTGTAGATGTCTCTTTCCAGATAGGCAATGTTCTCTCTCGGCGGCCCTTTCCGCGCACCAGCACAACCGCGTACGGCTGGAAAACCAGGTCTTCTGATCGCATACCAACGAGCTCCGAGACGCGAAGGCCAGCGGCAAAGGCAAGGTGAAGCATCGCCCGGTCACGGACGCCGTAACGGGTCGATGGGTCGGGAGCGTCGAGCAATGCCTGCATTTCGTCCCGGGTGAGATACGCGACGAGGCGGCTGTCGGTTTTCTTGGCCGGTATAGCGAGAATCCGACGTACCTGCTCAAGCGCGGAGGGTACGCGGTATTCGATGAAACGCATGAACGACCGGATGGCGGCGAGACGTGCATTGCGACTGCTGGCGCTGTTAGCGCGTTCACGTTCCAGGTGCTCCAGGAAGGCGAGCACAAGAGGCGCATCCAGTTGCTCCAGCTGAAGCATGGATGGCGTCGTTCGAAGCCTGGCGCTGGCAAATTCGAGAAGCAGTTGGAACGCGTACGCATAGCTGTCGCAGGTGTGTTGGCTGGCCCCGCGCTCGACGGCGAGACGCTGCCGAAGGAATGCGGTGAGATGTGGCGCCAGAGGAGTCATCGTGCGTCTCCTTTGGAAAACGGCTCGGAAACCTGAGCGATGGCAACCATAAGCTGGGGCGTGACGTGCAGGTACGAGTAGGTGTCCGCGACATTTGCGTGTCCCAAATAGGTGCTAAGGGCGAGGATGTGCCGATGAATTTCTTCGTTGTTTCCCGGGCAAGCCTCCAGCGCTCGGACGGCGAAGGTGTGACGCAGGTCGTGGATGCGTGGACGAGAGCCTCCCGGTCCAAGTCCCAGATCGAGGGTCCGCCGGAGACGATCGAAAATGGCGAAGACCGTCGGATACCGAAGTGGTCGACCACGATCAGACACGAAGAGGTGTTCATCGGCGCCACCGATTCGGCGCCGATGAACAAGGTAACGCTCGAGCCCAGCCGTTGCCGTTTTGTGCAGCGGCACAAGGCGGCTCTTGCGGAACTTGGTTTGTCGAACCAGCAGCCCGTCCAAACCTATATCGTCGAGTTGCAGCGCCATGGCCTCCGAGATGCGTAGGCCGGTGGCTGCGAGCAGGGAAAATAACGCGGCATACGTGAGCGGGCGAATTGATCCCGGTGGTGGCAGCCGCGAAGCCTCTTCGATCAGACGGCATAGATCCGTCGGTGACCAGATGAAGGGAGTGCGCTGTGGCCGAGGGTGGTAGCCGAATATGCCCTGGGAAGGAATTTCGTGCCGAGGGTCTTCGGCGTGGACGTGCCGGGCGAATCGAATTATTTCCTTGATGCGGCGGTCCCACTGGGGCGGTGACGATCCAAGTCGAGCCCACTGGATGGCCGTCTCGGTCCGTAGATGGTTTTCTCCGCGCTCAGCGGCAAAACGAGCGAAGCTGCGCAGAAATCCTTCGCGATCGGTCAGGTCGTATCCGGCGGTGCGTCGAACCGCGAGGTAGGAGTCGATGGCGTGCATCAGCATGACGTCAACTCCGGCCATGGCTGGGCAATTTGGTTGAGAAGTGTCACGTCAACCTTTGCGTAGAGCGCGGTGCTTTCCAGGCAGCGGTGGCGCAAGATTTTGCCGATGCTCTGGAGCGAGTTGCCCTCACGCAGCATGCGGGTCGCAGCGGAGTGCCGTAGTACATGGGCTCCATGTGATGGTGCGTCTACCCCTGCTCGTCGAATCGCCCGGCCAACGATGCTGGACACCGCCGCGCTTTTGGCGAACGGCAAGTGTGGAGCCCTGGCCCTCAGAAAAAGCCGGTCGCTGGGAGCGTTCGGACGCCCGTGCTCCAGGTACTTCAGGATCGCATCCCCGACTTCCTGCGGCAGAGGCAGTCGATCGATCCGCCCCTTGCCTGCGACGACGAAACTCGCCTGCTCCCAGTCGATGTCGCCGAGGCAAAGACCAACGACCTCCCCCGCGCGTAACCCGAGCCAGCTGAGCAGAAGCAGGATCGCCCGGTCTCGCAGTCCGATAGACGTGTCAGTCTGGCAAGTATCGAGAATCCGTTTGACATCGGACGTTGGGAGGTACCGAGGCAGAGTCGACAGCCGCCATGAGGCCACGGGAGGAATTGCTCCTTCGACTTCGATTGCGCACTGCCCTGTGGCCACAAGGTAGCGCAAGAAACTGCGGACCGCAGTCGCTACGTTTTGCGCCTGGCCTCTGGAGTGCAACTGTCCAAGCTCAACAACAAACCGGCGCAAGGCGCTGACGGTGAACTGCTCGGGGTCCTCCCCGAGCGTACGCAGCAAATCCTCGATCGTGCGGCCGTAGCGATCGAGCGTCCCGGACTTGACACCACGATGCTCTAACATCCAGTGTCGAAATGCCGCTATCAGTGGAGGAATGCACTGGTGAGTCTCGTCCAAAGACATTGAGCCGAGAACGCCCGTGCCACACACATACTTGACGAAGAGACGGGCGCCTGTCATCGCAGCTCGTCTCGCTTTTAGCACGGCGTCCGGACATTGACACCGCGGCAGATGATGTCCGAACAAATCCAGAGCGTGCTCGCTGAGGCGATCCACTTCCAGGCCATTTCTCTCAAGCCAGAGGCCGAGATGAGCAGCGGCTTTTACTCGTCGCTCGATCGTAAAGCGTGCGTAGCCCAGTCCGTCGAGGTGATGCGTGAATCCTGCGATGTGCGGACCCACTGCTCCCGCGCTTAAGCCGTCCAATCCGATTTCATCTCTGAACATTTTGTCCTCCTTGGGGGATGCAACCCTGTCCAGAAATGACGACCCTATTATGTGAAGCTGTCCAGAGCCTTCCCACATCCATCTACGCCGACATCTATCGATTTCTACTCGCGGATAAGCCGCCACACCACATAACGGGGGACTTCACATAATGTCGCTACGGCCTCCGAGCGCCGTTTTCTGCGCAGAGAATTTCCGTCCTCCCGA
>JAOZUO010000335.1 GCA_029938605.1 Deltaproteobacteria bacterium
GCGGTGACATCGCCTACACCGCCGACTCCACGCCGCTGCTTGTCGGTGAGCAGGACGTGTGCTTCGGTCTCTCGGTTCCCACAAGTGGCGCCATGCCAATCGATGGATGGCCCGTGGTGATCTATCTGCACGGCACGGGGGGCTCCTTCCGAAGCCACTTCAACAATGGTGTGGCGGTGAACCTGGCCGACGTGGATCTCGGCGGCGGGGTCTCCACCCAGATGGCGGTGATCGGCATCGATCAGGTGGTGCACGGGGCTCGTCGGGAGGGCAACACCACCCATCCGAACTTCCTGTTCTTCAACTTCGCCAATCCCCAGGCCGCCAAGAACAACACCCTGCAGGGCGCGGCGGACCTGTTCCAACTCGTGCGGGTGGTGGAGGAATTCGTTCAGCAGGTCAACAACCTGGGCGAGGTGCGGTTGGATCCAAACCGCATCTACTTCTTCGGCCACTCCCAGGGCGTGATCACCGGGCCGGTGGCCATCCCCTTCGAGCCGGCCATTCGGGGCGTAGTGTATTCAGGGGGGGGAGCGCTGCTGTTGGAGTCGCTGCTGCACAAGACCAGCCCCGTGGACATAGCCGGCGCGGTCCAGTTCGTCCTGGGCGATGGGGACCTGGGCTTCACCCACCCGATGCTGAATCTGTTGCAGTTGTACTTCGAGCCCGTCGACGCCATCAACTACATGGCTCAGCTCTTTATCGAACCTGTGGCCGGCTCCGACCTGCGCCATACGCTGATCTCCTACGGCCTCGGGGACACCTACAGCCCCAACCCCACGGGGCGGGCCATGATCCGCGCGGCAGGGGCGCACCTCGTCCGGCCCGTGCTCGATCCCATCGCCTACGTGGGTGAGGTTGACGCTCCGGTCAAGGGCAACCGTTGGGGCGGCACCCTCACCGAGGGCGCCGTGCAGCTCGACACCGACACCACCTACGACGGTCACTTCGTGCTCACCCAAAACCCCGACGGCGTGACGATCTACACCACCTTCCTGGGAACCCTGGACACCGATCCTCAGTCCATCCCGACCATCCCGGCCTGGTGAGAATCAGGAAGGCTCGGGCTCAGACTCGGCGTCGGGATCCTGAACCGCGGCCATCTGTGTGGACAGGGTCGTGGAGAGGCGCTCGGCGAGCTGCCGGCCGATGTAGGCCAGGGCGTTGAGCTCCTCATTGGTGTAGCCCCCACCCGCCTGGCGGTTGGCCAGCTCCAGCACCCCGTACAGGCGCCCCTCATATTGGATGGGCACTCCCGCCAGGGTGTACACCTCGAGTCCGCACTGGGTGCCGAGCACCGTGGCGAAGCGGGCGTCCTGGTCCCCCCGGGTCAGCGCGAGGGGGAGACCCTGGGTGGCGCAGAAGCCCGCTGCCCCTTCGCCGACCGCGGTGCGGTAGCCTGAGATCTGGGCGCCTCCGGGGGCGCGAATCACAGCGGAATACAGGTCCCGGACGTTGAAGTCGTACAGCAGGAGCACACCCGCCTGGGAGGGAACCAGGCCCAGGGCGGTGTCGATGGCAAAGGCGAAGGCTTGGTTGCGGTCGGTCACATAAAACAGCGGCTGGAACCGCTCAAAGGCCTGAGAAAGCAGGTCCGTGGGCACGGCGGGAACCGTAGGCTCGGGCGTCGTTGGCGCCGCGGGCGTCACCGGCGCCGCGGGCGTCACCGGCGCCGCGTCGTCTGGCGAGGGGGGCGTCGTCGGCTGGGCGCCGTCTGGCGAGGGGGGCGTCGTCGGCTGGGCGCCGTGGGCCGCGGGGTAGAAGGGGTCGAGCGTTCCCGTGGGCGCATCTGGCGGCGGCGCGGGCTGGCCGGTCTCGTAGACGTTGCCTTGGAGCACAGTGGGGTACTGCACCGGCGCCGGCGCGGCGGTGTAGTCCTGGTCCGTGGGCAGCGGTGTGGTAGCGGGCGGCGCGGCGGGCGGTGCCGCAGCAGCGGGCGGCGCGGGCTCCGGGACCGGAAGGGCCTGGGGTTGGGCCATCTGAGGGGCGATGATGGGGTTCCCGTCGGCGTCCACCGACGCCATGAGCGCTGTCTTCACGTCCTGGGCCTCGACACCGGGCGAGTGTCCGAGGGAGGTGGTGTCGGGGTTCAATTGCGGCGCCATCACGGGGAACGCCTCATTGCCCGTGGACTGCTGGGTCGGGTTCCACAGCTTGGCGGCCGAGTCTCCGTAGACATAGGATGCGTCCGGGGTTTCGGGCCCGGAGGTGTTCCAGGTACACAGCCCCAGCGGGGGACGGAGCGGGATCTTCTCGAAGGCGTGGTCAAAGGCCACAACCAGGATCCGCTTGGCGCCCGTGACGGTTTCGAGCTCACCGCGGACCTGGGCGATCTGGAGCTGGAGCACCTCCTCCAGCGCGTCGTGGGGTGGATTGGGCCACACCGACACGTATCGCCGGCGCACGGTTTCGAAGCGCGGCGCCTCGGGGGCTTCGGCCAAGACCTTGAACACCTTGTGCGGAATGGGGCGCATGGTCGGTGGCGTCATGGCCGCCTCCCGGGCCCGGCGCAGGTTCTCCAGCTCCTTGATCTCCGCTTGGAGGTGATCGTCGATAATGATGGCGGGCTCGGTGACGGGCTTACGGGTCACCGCCGCCGCGCCCATGACTTCGCCCGACGAGCGCAGCGGATCCACCACCGGGACCCGGGCCGTGGGGGGCGGGGCGGCCGCGGGGGGCGGAGCGGCCACAGGGGGCGCTGCCACGGGCGGCGCGATCACAGGAGGTGCCGCCACGGGAGGCACCGCCTTGGGGGGCGACGCCACGGGTGGCACTGCCACGGGCGGCTGCTTCAGCTCACCGTTCGCTATTCCCGAGGCAACGGAGATCATCTCCTGGGTCGGCCGGCGCTTTTGAGTGGTCTTCGGGACTGCGGCAGGTTGCTTCTGGTCGGCCAGGGTCGGCAACCCCACGGCGGTGGAGGCGCTTCTGTCCGCGGTGGCACCCGGGTCCGGCGGCGGAACCGTTGCCGGCGTCTTCGTCGTCGCTTCGGCCGCCGGCACCTCCGCCGGCATCTTCGTCGTCGCTTCGGCTTGGCCCTGCATCGGCGCGGGCTCGACCTCCCGGATGGTGATTACTCGACCGCCCTTGCTGTCGACCACCTCCAGCGTACCGTGGGGTAGGATCTTGCACATGAGGCTGCTCAGTTGTGCAGGATCCGACAGTTGGCGCAGCCCTTCACTCAACGCCATCATCGAGGTGCCCGCCTCAATGATCAGAGTTTGCAGGGTGCCACCGCCAGCAGGCGGGATGATAACTTCCCAGGTCTTCACAGGTCTTCCCAGGTTTTCACACGTTTGGTCGCACGGCCGCCAATATCGACCGAGACCTCGAACAGTACCAAGGGCCATCCCCACAGGTCAATACCCGCCCTCGAGTGGGCACGTCCGATCACTCTCTCGCCCCGGCTGACGCCGGGCGACGTCGCCACGCCCCG
>JAOZUO010000216.1 GCA_029938605.1 Deltaproteobacteria bacterium
CCGGTGTCAGCTACCGGTGTCAGCTACCGGTGTCAGCTACCGGTGTCAGCTACCGCTTGACCCTTCGGCGGGACCACATGATACTGCGGATTCATGGAGGAATCCCGTATGAGAACTACGACATCGTTGGTTGGCCTGGTTTGCTTTGGAGTCTTGGGCTTGGGCCTGGGCGGCTTGGGGAGCCTGGGCTGTAAGGGCGGCGAGGGGGAACCTTGCCAAGGCACCTCGGACTGTCAGGGCGACCTGGTCTGCTGCTTTGACATCGGCGATCCCACCCAGGATCTGGGGGAGTGCGTGCCGGCGTCGGAATGCCGGCCCTGTGGCAATGGTGAGCTGGATGACGGCGAAGACGGCGAGGGCGGCGAGGAGTGCGACGACGGGAACCGGGCCCTGGGCGACGGATGCAGTGACGGCTGCGAGGTGGAGTCCGGGTGGGCGTGTACGGGCAGCCCGAGCGTCTGTGTGGAGCTGTGCGGAGACGGCGTTGTCTCGGCCCCCGACGGCGAGGAGTGCGACGACGGGAACACCGACAACGGAGACGGATGCAGCGACGACTGCATGATCGAAGTGGAGATCGAGTGCGGGAACGGCGACGTGGAGACGGGCGAAGAGTGTGACGACGGAAACACCGACAGTGGAGACGGATGCAGCGCCGACTGCGAGCTGGAGGTCCTCCCCGGCTGCGGCAACGGCGTGCTCGAGGCGGGCGAGCAGTGCGACGGCCCCCTGGCCTTCGACGCCTCCTGTGAGCTCCTGGGCTACCTCACCGGAACGGTGGGCTGCACCGCGAGCTGCACGATGGACTACTCCGACTGCATCAACCACCCGGACCAGGTGGCCTGGTACCGCCTGGACGGCGCCGAGGGTCTGGTGACCGACAGTGGCCTGTGGAGCAATGACTGCGTGGAGGCCGGCACCCTGGTGCGGGACGCCACGGGCGTCGTTGGGCGTGCGGCGCTCTTTGACGGCACCAGCGCCTACGTGAACTGTGGCGCGGGCAGCAACTTAGACGGCATGGCGGCCCTGACCGTGGAGGCCTGGGTGTATCTGTCGAGCTACGGCGGCGAGTCCATGTTCGTGTCTCGCGCCGCCAGCGGCGACGCCACTGGGCTGGTCTATGCCCTCGGCGTGGCCGGTGGAGCGGCCTGGGGTGCCAACGAGAATCATGCCTTCTTCGCCACATACGACCTCGCCTCGGCGGTCTTCTCCGCGGATCCGTTGCCCACTGATGAGTGGCACCACGTGGCCGGAGTCTACGAGGCGGGAGAGGTCATGATCTACGTGGACGGCTTGGTCACGGGCACCGCCACCAGTCTGGCCACCACCCACCTCCCCTCCCCGGCCGGTGCTCAGCTCTACCTGGGGAACCTGTACGATGGCGGCGGTGCTTCCACCTGGGACACCTACCTGGACGGCGGACTGGACGACGTTCGCATCTGGCGCGTCGCGCGGGATACTGGAGGCGTCTGTATTGACGCCGGAGGCACATTGGACGGCTCGGGCATCTGTCAGCTCACCCTTCCCTAGCGCTCTCGGGTGAGCTCCTCCGCCTGGGGTGAGCTCTTCCGCGTGAGATCTACGCCAAGGACGGAGACCGCATGTTCAAAGACAAGCTACGTTTCGGGCTGATCGTCGGCGCCATCGTGGGCATCGTGGGAGCCTTCTTCAGCTACTGCCGCCCGAACGTCATGGAGGTCTACGAGGCCGTTTCCTACGACGCCCGCGCCGATTGGTCCGCCGATCCGGACCGCGCCGATCCCCGCATCGTGCTCGTGGACATTTCCGACATGGACATCGACTGGATGGACAACAAGACGAACGCGCCCTGGCCCTGGCCGCGCGCGTTCCACGCCGGCGTAACGAAGTACCTGATGGAGCACGGCGCAGCGGCCGTCATCTTCGACCTGGTCTTCCAGGATCGCAGCAACCTCGGCCCTGAAGATGATGAGCTGTTCGGCAAGGCCCTCGCCCAATCCAAGCACACTGTCGTGGGCTTAAACCTCAGCGAGAACGAGGCGAAGCATCGCCCGCCGGGCCCATACGCCGCGCGCATCGGAGACTTCGCCGACTGTACGGCCGCAAAGAAGCAGGTCATCCGGTACTACCGTTACAAGTTCCGCACCTTTTTGCTCCCGGGAAAGACCAAGAAGGGGTGCGTGCTTTGGATCGGCGGCGAAGAGACCCTGTCGGAGCTGAACCGGCTGCTGGCGGACCTCGGCGAGGTCGACCAGTTCAAAGAGACCGTCAAGTCCATTACGACTAAGCGCGCGCTCAACGCCTCTGAACGGAGCCGTGAGCTGACGGCGAAACAGCTCATCTTCCAGCATGCGGCGCTCCCACTCAAGGGCGGCGGAAAGCTCGTGGCCCCACACTATCCGTACATCCACGTGCCCCAAGCGCCCATCGCCCTGGGCGCCACCCTCGGTGTCGTGAAGCAGCGCACCGAGCCCGACGGCATCTTCCGGCGGTACGCACCCGCCATGATCTACAAGAACAAGCTCCTGCCCTCCCTCGCCCTGGCGGGCGCCATGCGCGCCTTCCCCAAGCGAAAGCTTCACATCAAAAAAGGCCGGCTCCATTGGGGAAAGACCCGGCTTCCGGTGGACGGATGCGGCAAGATCCCCGTGCGCTTTCACGGCAGCGGCGCCAAAACCTATCCGCGCATCGGGTTCCGCCACTTTATCGACGTAATCGCCCAGAACAGTGATCACAAGAGGTACCGTGAGGATCTTGGGGCGGTCCGCAAGAAGCTGGTGGATTCGGTGCGCGACGAGCAGCGGCTCCCCACGGCCATCCGGGACGCCCTGGTGACCCTGTGGACCAACCTCCAAAAGGCCGAGACCGGCTGCGAGATCCGCCTCAACCACAAGCGGCTGCGCCTCCTGGAAGACCTCACCGCCAAGGACACCTGGCACACCCTGCGTGTGCTCTGGGCCGCGCAGGAGCTGGCCAAGGCCAACGCCAAAAAAGAAGGCTGCAACGAGGCGGCCGCCGCGGCGGTCAAGAAGATCACGGCGCTGCGCAGCAAGTTCAACACCAACTTCAAGACGGTGAAGGCCCACATCTTCACCGCCCGGGGGTTGAAGTACACCGCGGCGTGCCGCGATCAAGCGGAGAAGGCGCTCATGGCCCTTCACAAGACCATGTCCGCCAAAAAGGCACAGCCCAAGCTCGCCCTGAAACAGGCACTGGCCTGGGACAAGCTGGTGGGCGCCAAAAAGTGTCAGCACAAGCTGCGCGACAGCGTTCGGAGGGAGTTGCTCAAGACGGATCTGAAGCGCGCCCAGAGATTCAAGCGGTTCAAGAACATCAAACCGGGAGACATTCGGGGACGCATTTTTTATGTGCACGCGGACGTTGCTGCGCTGCGTGACCTCAAGCCTTCTCCGGTGGATCGACGCCACCGGGGCGGGGAGATCACAGCCAATTTCCTGGACAACCTGCTCAACGGTGACTTCATCCGGAGGACGCCCCCCTGGGTATCGGCTCTCACGGCATTACTTTTGTGTCTGCTGCTTTCGGTGGGCACCTTCCTGGTGTCGGCGGTGACCCGATCGGCGGGTTGGGTGGCGGTCCTCTCCATGGTCATCAGTACCCTGGTGGTGTCGGTGTACGGCTTCATCGCCTTCACCCTGTACAACGCATCGGGGGTGTGGCTGGACATGGTGCAGCCGTCGCTGTGGGCGCTCGCCGCCTGGGGCGGGGCGCTGGGGACGAACTTCTACCAGGAGGGGAAGAGCCGCCGCTTCGTGCAGGACGCCCTGGGGCGGTACACGGCCCCCGCGCTGGTCAAAGAGCTGATGTCCAACCCCAAGGCGCTGTCTCTGGACTGGGGAGAAAACCGCGAGCTGACCGTATTCTTCTCTGACCTGCAGAGCTTCACCAGTATCTCGGAGCGATTGACGCCTGAGCAACTGGTGCACCTGCTGAACGACTATCTGACGGAGATGACGGAGATCATACTGGAGTCTGGAGGGATCGTGGACAAGTACATCGGCGATGCCATCATGGCCTTCTGGGGCGCCCCTTACGACGACCCGGATCACGCCATGAACGCCTGCCGGGCGACGCTCAAGATGCAGGAGCGCATCACCGAGCTCCATCCCAGGTGGGAGCTGGAGTACGGCGAGAACATCATCGCCCGGTGCGGGCTGAACACCGGCCGCGCGGTAGCTGGAAACATGGGCTCCAAGCACAAGTTCAACTACACGCTCATGGGTGACACCGTGAACCTCGCCTCCCGGTTCGAAGGCGCCAACAAACCCTACGAAACTTTGAAGATGATCGGCGAGGGCACCTACAAGGTGGTCAAGGACCAGGTAGTCACCCGGGAGCTGGACTTCCTCGCCGTCAAGGGCAAGGAGCGCCCGGTGCGCGTATATGAGCTCATGTGTCTCGTGGAAGACAACGACGAACACTGCATAGAGCTTGCCGAACGATTCAACCAGGCCCTGGACATCTACCGACAGACAAAATTCGAGGAAGCGCTCGCGCTTTTCCTAAAGATTATAGATGATTATGAAGGCGACGGACCGAGCAAGCTCTATGTCGGCCGCTGCCGTGAATACATCCGCAATCCGCCCCCTCTGGACTGGGACGGCGTGTATCGGATGAAAACGAAGTAGATGTAGACTATAGTACGCTCGAACATAGTCAAATGCTCGGCGGGAACCGAATCCCGCGCACGGGCGAGGAGGAAGTACAGTGAAAAAGACCATCTTGACCGGCGTGGTAGCCGGCAGTCTGATGGCGTTGGCGTTGATGGTGGGGCTGGTGGAGTCCGCGCCGTCTCCCGGCACCACCATGTCCGTACGCGCGCTCAAGGCGCGACTCATGGCGTCACCCCAGTTTCTGGGCTCTTCCGTATCGACCCTGCGGCGAGGCGCCCGGGTCAAGGTGCTTCAGGTGAAGGGGTCCTGGTACAAGGTCAACTATCGCGGGCGCACCGGATGGGTGCACAAGAACCGCGTAACCAAGAAGGTCATCAAGCTCTCCTCTGGTGACACGGGCAGCGGCACGAGCCGCGGTGAGGCCGAGCTGGCGGGTCGCGGATTCAGTCCCAAGACCGAAGCGTCGTTCAGGAGCAAGAACCCGAACTTCGACTACTCCCATGTCGACAAGATGCAGGCTCTGGACGTGGAGCCCGACTCCGTCGCCCGCTTCGTTCAGACGGGCGCAGTCAATGGTCCGAAGAAAAAGGGAGGTGCGAAATGACCCGGCGCGTGGCACGCACGATCCTGATCTTCGGCCTGGCCGCAACGCTGTCATTCGGCACGCTCATGGGCTGCCGGACCATCATGGGGCTCCTGTCGGGCGATCTGGACCTGGAGGACATCGACAAGGACATCCGCGGCATGAAGGCGCTGGCCCATGCCATGTCCAAGGCCAACCAGGCCATCACCCCCGAGGACGAGTACTACCTGGGCCGAGCCGTGGCGGTGAACGTGCTGAACCAGCACCGGTACCAGTACGTGGAGGCCGGCCAGATCCAGGCAGGGCAGCTCTCCGCAGGCCTGACGAACTACCTGTTCCACATCGGCAAGATCCTGGTGGCCGCGTCGGAACGCAAGCCATTGAAGGGGGATCGCCCGGTTCCTCTGGCGGGCTACCACTTCATCGTGCTCAACTCACCGGAGATCAACGCCTTCGCGGCGCCGGGGGGCTACATTTTCATCACCACGGGGATCCTGCGCCTGGCTCGAAACGAAGACGAAGTGGCGGGGATCCTAGCGCATGAGATGTGCCATGTGCTCCGCGGACACGGCATCAACGCCATCCAGAAAGCGCGCTGGAACAGCGTGAAGAAGATCTTCTTCTCCGAGGCGGCCAGCGGCGTGTTCGGTGACTCTGCGGCGGCCACGGACTTCCTCAACGCCGCGGTGAGCGACATCCTCAAGCGCATGATCATGGAGGGCTACAGCCAGAAGGCCGAGTTCGAGGCCGACGGCTGTGGTATGCGGCTGTTGGCCGTGGCCGGCTACAACTCCTGGGCATTGTACAATGTCATCAAGGCCATGGACCAGAGGGGCGTCGGACACAAGCGCGGCTTTTACAAGACGCACCCCTCGCCCATGGCGCGCATGAAGTCCCTGTACAAGGTCACACCCAAGTGGAAGTACCCTACCCCCCCACCCGCGCGCTACGCCCGCTTCCGCGTGGCCATGGGCAACCTCCCCGCGCCTGGTACCGCCAGGCTCCCCAAGAAGCTCACAACGCCCAATATTTAGGCCCCGTTCTCAGCTTCCCGGCAACTCCTTCCCGGGTCACTCCTTCCCGGGCATCACGGACAAGAGCATGGACTTGAGTTGGTTCAATGCGATGGGCTTACGTAGCACCCCCATGGCGCCGTGACTCATGGCCGTCTCCAAGAGCTGCTCCACGCTGTAGCCGGTCATCATCATGATGTTCGCCTGGGGATGGTCGTGGCGGATCTCCATGAATGCCTCCACGCCATTTTTGCCTGGCATGCGCACATCCATCAGCACCAGATCGTGGTACCCCGCCCGGTACTGCTCCACGGCCTGAGCGCCGTTGAACGCCAGCTCCACCTCGCAGGCCAGCCCCTCCATGACCATACCGAGACTCTCCGCAACATCTCGGTCATCGTCAACCACCAACACTCGTGTCATGACTCTTCCCATTCCATGGAGTGCTCAATCCGGGTCTTCAGGATTCGCAGGAGGATCCGGAGGATCCCTCGGCAAGACGTTCATTCGCCGGTGCATGGGGTCGTCCGGCGGCAGTCTCGGGAGGAGGTCCATGGGCCGATGCATGGAGTGATGCATGGAGTGGTGCATCGACTGAACCATGGGCGGGCGCATGGATCGAATCCGCGGGCGAGTCACCTCCACCCTGAGCTTGAATTTCGTCGAAATTTTCGTGCCGTCCGCCAGCGTCACCTTCAGGGTCGCGCGCCGCTTGCCCGAGCGCCGAAAACGTAGCTCGAAGACATACCGGCCCGGCACCTTGGCTGCCTTGGCCACCACCACCCTTCCCCGACGGCCCGGGGCTCGAAGTCGGAGCGCTATCTGAGCGCCGTCCACCGGCTGGCTGGTACCGTCCCGCCACAGATCGAGCACAAAGGTCATGTCGGTTCTCGGCTTGAGCTGCGATTCACAGCTCAAACGCAGGGTGTACCCTTGGCTCACCGCCTTCACCAACGCCGCCCCCACCTGGCCGGGGGGCTCGCGCCGCATCACGGCCGCATCCACTGCCGAGGACCTGATGTAGGAACCCACGCCGGAGTCCACCACCGGGGGCGGAGTCGACCGGGCGCGCTTGTCACCGGTGGTGCGCGCCCGCTGATCCTGCACGATGAAAAAGACACCGACGCCCAGGGCCACCAGCGCCAGGATCGCCGTGCCGATGGTGAACATCCGCCCGCGATCCTGTGCCCGCCGCAGAGACTCGAGAGTCGCACTCGACGGGGCGGAATGCTCTCCGGTGACCACCGACGGGCTGGAATCCGGTGGCCGGGGCGTACCAACAGACAAGGGCCGGGGAATGGGCGCAGGGGCCCTCCCCGCCTCGGGATCGAACTTCGGCGCCTTCACGGGGAGAGGAGCTGGAGCCACCGCGGCCACCTGATGGGCCTTCACCCCGGGAGGCTCGTCACCAGCCGTTGAGGAAGGCTGGTCCGACGGGTTCCCCCAGGACGCCACCATGGGACCGATGGTCCGCTTGCTCTCGCGCGGGGCCACTGCCTCATCGACGGCGCCGGGATCGGGGAGCGCCACGGCGGAAACCTTCGCGCTGGCCGGCACCGTCTGGGAGAACGCGAGAGCCTTCTGCGCCACCTGCGCCAGGGGATCCTTCTCGGGCTTGACCGGCCCAACAACCTCCGGATTCCCAGCACCGGAGCTGAAGCCGAACACGGTGCTCTTACTCTTCCCCTGGTCCTCCGTACCTCCCGGGCGAGCCCACGGCGCGGAGGGCTCCCGGGCTTGATCGAGGTCCGGCACCGCACCGTCGCCCAACACCGCACCCAGCGCCGCGCGCATCTGTTCGGCGGTGGCAAACCGTTGGTCTCGGTCCTTTTCCAGCGCTTTGAGAATGACGGCCTCCAGGGAGGCCGGGATCTGGGCGTTGTGCAACCTGGGCGGCGGTGGCGGATCCTTCACGTGGCGCACAAGGATGTCCAGCCCGGACCCGGACTCGAAGGGCAGATGGGCCGTCACCAGGCGGTACAGGATCACCGCCAGGGAGTATAAATCCGCCCGGGAATCCAGCTCCGCCCCGGTGGCCTGCTCGGGGCTTAGGTAGTACGGCGTGCCAAAAATTGCCCCACTTTTGGTGATACGGCTCTCGTCGGTGCCCCCTTCGAGGATCTTGGCGATGCCGAAGTCCAGCACCTTGACGAAATCCGGGTTCCGCGGCTTTTCGATGGCAAAGATATTCGCCGGCTTGAGATCCCGGTGGATCACGTCGTTGTTGTGCGCTTCGGCCAGGGCGCTGGCGATCTGCATGGCGATATGAATGGACCGCTCGATGGAGAGGGGCGCGTCGCGCTTGCAGAGGGTATCGAGATCCGTCCCCTCCAGGTACTCCATGACGATGTAGGGCAGCCCGTCGTCCGTCTCGGCCACCAGGTGGACCGTGATAATGTTGGGGTGCGACAAGCGCGCCGCCGCCTTGGCCTCGCGGTAAAAGCGCTTAACCACCGTACGATCCCGCACCAGATCCTGCCGGAGGATCTTGATGGCGACCAGGCGATCCATGTTCATTTGATGGGCCTGGTACACCGTCCCCATGGCGCCCTGACCGCACCGCTCTCGTATGTCAAACTGCCCCATGAGCCGCTGCCCCAGGAACTCGTCCACGGGATCGGGCATTACCGTCCCGTCGTGGGGACAGAACATCACCGCGTCGTCGTAGCGGCTATGGCAATTAGGACAGAGTTTCATGGCTACCGGGATGCCAGAGCGGCGGTCAGCACCCTATGGAATGGTAACACCTTGCGGGCCGTTGGGCATAGAGCATTGTAATGATAACCCATATCCTCCCAAACGTCAGACAACCCACTACTTAGGTGCTATAGTCCAGAGGGGTGGGATAGCACAATCTACAAAGGTACGTCATAGAGCATAGAACGAGCCATGAACTTGCGCGGCCTACATATTGTGTTTTTGGGTGGAATATTGACGACTTGCGCCCTCGGATCGCCCCGCCTGGCCCTGGCCCGTCGCCCCAAGCCGCCGAAGCTCAGTGGCCAAGTTGGCCCCTCAAAGGTCAACCGGTGGCCCAAGCCCCTGATCACCCGGTACTACCTGGTCTTGAACTTGCGGTACGACCGGGAAAAGCTGACCCAACGCTCCCTCCAACGCAAACGGTTCGGCAAGAAGCGACGCATCAAACGCATCGCGGGTCGCTTCCTGGCCAAGCTGTACCAGGGCAAGCGACTCGTGGACGTGGTGCCCTTCAACTTCCCGCTGCTGGCACCGGCAGAGAACTTCACCCGCACAGGGCACCGCATCGCCCGGCGCATGGAGGCCAACCTGCGCACGGCGACCCGGCTGAAGGTGCCTTGGAAGCGGTCCATCACGCGGATCGAGATCCACGACATCGGCACGGCCCGCCGCTGGAAGATTAATCTTCGATCGCTGCGACCCAAGCCGCGACCCAAGCCGCGCCCCAAAACGCCTCCAAAGCCGCGACCGGGTCCCAAACCGTGAGGCGCATCTGGCGAATACCTGTGCTCGCGCTGGCTGTCGCCGGGTTCACGCCAGGAGGCTGCACTCCGAAGGTGGTCCACCGGTGCCCCACCCAGAAAAACTGCACCCACCCCTCCCACGGCGCGCGCCCCAGGGTGACCACATCCCCCCGGCGCTACACCGCGCCCCTGTTGGGCTACACCTTTCGCAAGCCGAACCGCTTCGCGCTGCCCACGTCCATCCGCCACCCCCGCTCGGTGGCCTTTAGCCCCAAGGGGGGACTGGTAGCCGTCGGAGGCCGCTGGGGCCGCTTGGAGGTCGTGCGGATTCGGGATGGGCGATCGGTATATTCCCTCGGCCGTACTGATGAGCTTGTGCGCGGGCTCCTGGTGCGATTCACGCCGTCGGGGAGCCACCTGGTCTCGGCCCGGCACAAGCTCACGCGGGTCCGGATCTGGGACACGGGTTCGGGAAAGCTAGTCCGTGAGATCCAGGCCAAGGGGTATCCTATCCGCGATCTGACCCTGACGAAAAACCACCGCATGGTCTTGGCAACGAGCGCCGGCGTGGAGATCTGGAACACCACCACGGGACGACACGAGCGCACCATCAAGATGCGCTACGACCTACCCGTCACGCGGGTGGCGGCCTCGCCATCGGGCTACGCCTTGGCCGGCGACCGCGCCGGAAATGTGCTGCTGTTTTCGCCCCGAGACGGTAGCCGCATGGGACGCCTCTGTACGCCGGGAAAACGACTCGCCGCCCTCCATCTTGCCGACGACGGATCCCTGGCCGCAGTGGCCTACCAAAATGGCATGGTGCGATTGGCCAGCACGGCGCCCTTCCGCCAGGTACGCGGGTTCTCCTGGTGGACCCGCGGCATGCCCCTGCGGGTGGGCTTCACCGCTCGCAAACAAGTAGTGGTGGTGGCTGACTCCACCGGACGCATCGAGCATGTGGACGCCGAGCGCGGAAGGCTCCTGTACCGACAGCGCGCCCGGGCCAAAAGCAGTGACGACGCCGCCCTGTCCGCGGACGGCCAACTCCTGGCCTCGGTGGCGACGTCCGGTGGTGTTGAGCTGTGGCAGAGTGAGCAGGCTAGTGAACGGCTCACGCTGCCGCGCCGGGTGAAGCCCCTGCCCCTCCACCGGCCCAAACCCACCCTGTCCATCGTGCACCCCGTACGCATCGACCTGGAGATCCCCGGCGTGAACATCGCCAGCTTCGCCGTGGGCAAGCGAGGCAAATTCCTGGCCGTGGCGGGCAAACCCACCCAAGTGGGCGTCTACTATCTGGTGACTCGCCCTCGGCGGAAAAAGCGTCCATACGCCAAGCCGTTCTACCTTCGCAAGCCGCGAAAACCCGCCAAGAAGAAGCGGGTCAAAGCCGAGCCCCTGCAGGTAGCCATCACCCCCGACCGGAACTGGCTCATCGCCACCGGAGCCGGGTTCTACCTGGACCGCTGGGCGCTCCTGACCGGCCGCCACCTCCGCCGTCGATTCCACGAAAAGCCTCTGCTTCGATCGCTTCTGCCCACCCACAACAGCCGTACGCTCATCACCGTGGGCCCCGGTCGCCGGGTGTTCGGGTGGAACCTCTACGGCCGACGCGTCTTCAGGCTGTCGGGGGTCGCCAACCCGTACTGGGTGGGCGTGTCCCGTAGGGGCCGCACCCTCGTGCAGGTCCAGGGTTGGGATCGCATGGTGGCCTTCAGTCTGCCCTCTGGCAAGCGCCGCTGGGACAACGCCTCGGGCCCCCTGGCCGACTTCGAGGTGGTGGCCATGCGGTTCACCAGAGACAGCCAGAAGTTGCTCACCTTCCACAAGACCGGGTTTTTACGCTACCGTGACATGACCACGGGGGTCCTGATCACACGAATTCGAATCCCCTTGGGCCACAAGCCCACGCGCTGTGACATCCGCCCAGACGCCAAGGTCCTGGCGTGCGCAACACCCGACGGCGTGGCCCTGCTGGAGATACCGTCGGGAGCTCTTCTGCGTACCCTACGCATCCGCAACGCCCACCGGCGCGCCCACCGGATCCGCGCCATCGGATACAGCCCGCGCGGCAACACGCTGGTGGTTCAGACCGGGCGCCAGAAGCTGGTGGTCTACAACTTCGATCACCCGGGCAAGGCCATCCGGTACACGGGAATGGACGCCATGGTGCGCGTGCGACTCGGCCTGCCCATCGTAGCGCCCCGGGTCCGCGTGAAGCCCGGGCGGGTCCCCAAGCCGGGCCTGCTCAAGCCCACCAAGCCCCTACGATTCCGCCAACCACATACGTCGCCCAGACGCACGTCCCCGAGACGCACAGCCCCGAGACGCACAGCCCCGAGACGCACAGCCCCCAGACGCACAGCCCCCAGACGCACAGCCCCCAGACGCAAGCCGGCCAGATGGAAGCCGCCCTGGCTCCGCTGACCTACGGCGTGCGCTTCGACGCGGAGAAGTCCCAAAGACGCCCTCTCAAGTTTTTTGGTGTCGGAAGTGCTCCTCCATTGTCGCGGGTGGGGAGTCATCATT